>CAZVVF010000521.1:0-4159 GCA_964630575.1 uncultured Burkholderiales bacterium
GAGGTAGAGGACCAAAAGGTCGGCCTCGCTCAGATCGGTGTCCAGGTAGTTTTCGCAGCGGATCTCGATCTGGTCACTCAGTTCGTGGTCGGCCACATTGGACCAAGCCGTTTCCGTGACGCTCGGCTGCAATTCGACTCCAACGCCGCTAGAGCCGTATTCCTCGGCTGCCATGATCAGCACGCGGCCATCTCCGCAGCCTAGGTCGTAGACGGTGTCTCGCTCTGTGGCTTCACCAAATTCGAGCTTTGCGCGAACGAGTTCCGTGGGGGTTGGTACGTAGGGGTCGCCGAGATATCTCAGTGTGGTTTTACCGCTAGACGTTGCGCCGAAGCCGCGTAGTGATTGATATCGTAGCGCCGCAAAAGCTCGCTAAGGTCCTTGTGCATGGGCTTGTTACTGGGGCGGCAGCCGGAGTCGGAGCTGCAGCAAGAAGAGGCCTCCTCAGCCTCGGCGTAAGCGTTGAGGTCCGCTCCCGAGTCGAGTACGGCGACGTGCTCAAATCCTGCCTCTTTGAGTCCCCTCTCGTAGTCTTGAAAGGAGATGGCACCGGCGATGCATCCCACCACAGCGGCCACGTTGTTGGCGAGCTCTTCGGGGAGTTCTCGCTTGAGGGCGATGTCGGAGACCGCGACTCTTCCACCGGGCTTGAGGATGCGGAACATCTCTTTGAAAACTTTGCTCTTGTCGCAGGCGAGGTTGATCACGCAGTTGGAGATGATCACGTCGGTCGATTCGTTCCCCATGGGAATGGAGTCGATGTGCCCTTTCAGAAAGCGAATGTTCTTGTGGCCAGATTTTTCGGCGTTGGTCCGTGCTAGATTCAACATGTCTTCTGTCATGTCGATTCCAATGGCTTTTCCGGTGGGGCCCACTTTGGGGGCGGCCAAGAGGACGTCGAGACCGCCGCCGCTGCCGAGATCGACCACCACCTCGCCGACTTTGAGGTGAGCGGTTGCGAGGGGGTTCCCGCAGGATAGACCCATGTTGGCCTCGGCGGGGATGGAGGCGAGTTCCTCGGCGCTGTAGCCGAAGGCTAGAGCCACAGCTTGAACTCCCGGATCGTCGCTGGATAGTCCGCTGCGAGCGGTTTCGCCGTACTTTTCGCGAACGGTTTCCGTTATAGAATCAGTCATAATCTCAAGGGATTCTCTCTGCAGGTGGAAGACCCTTGATGAACCTTGCATGCGGCGAAGATAGCGCCCAAGGTCTGGCTCTCAGTGTGGGAAGGTCTTCCACTCGCGTGGTTTGACCGTGTAGAGATAGTTGGAGAGGGCTCGGTGAACGTCCATTCTGCTGTGGGTGTCCTTGATGTAGTCTAGGTAGAGGCAGCGCTCTGCCACGCCTTTGAGCTTGAAACACCAGTAGAGAGACATGAGAGGATTGATGAAGAGTTCTTGTCCCTCGGTTCGCTCGATGTGGTGGTGGTCTCCGAATTCGCCTTTGCCGGCAGATCGTATGGAACTGGCGACGATGCTGGCGTTTGGGGCCATGCGCTCATTGGTGTAGTCGGTGATCTGGCAAAAGGTCTCGAATTCAGGCATTCCAGGGAGCAGTGAGAAGGCCCCCAGGAAATCGCCGGACTTGGTGAGGTCGGCAATAGCCTCCAGAACATAAGCGTGGCAGACTCCGTGGTAAAAATCGACGCCGAATCCGAGATTGACAAGATAGGTGTCCACCCCTTCGAGCATGTGGGCTGCTGCGATGCTGGCGACATCTTCTGCAGGCGAGCCGAGGCCTGGCTCGTCGCCCCGCATAAGACTGTCCGTTCCGCCGTCGACCAACACCATGGCGTCAAAGTTGAGGCTTCGTTTGAGCTTAGAGAAGATGGTGAGGATGGTGCGAGCGCCGCTTCCGTAGAACGAATAGACGGGAACCTCGCGTCCGTGATCGGCGTACCACTGAGACAGGTATCGCTCCGGGAAGTAGTTCTCGTCGCCAGGCGTGTCGGGCCTGACTTCAAGGTAGTCGGTTCGCAGTTTTTGGCCGTCTTCGTCTTTGAGTTCAGAGAAGCTGAGGCTCCCCAGCCAGACGTCTTTCCCGCGCGCGCTGAGGTACTCGAAGAGTGGGATGCCAGAGAAGATGTCGAAGCCGCCGCCGGCACCTACCAAAAAGATGCGTTGGTGACGACAGAGCGCTTTGAGAAAGGGGGGATTCATCGTGTGGGCTTCAGGGCGCAGTTGCGGAGTCGAGCGGACCATCTTGGCTCTCGTCGGCCTCTTGAGGCTTGCGGTTGTGCCACCACTGCAGCGTTTTTCGGACGGTCCAGGCTAGGATGGGGGGAACGATGGG
The DNA here is from genome assembly GCA_964630575.1 of uncultured Burkholderiales bacterium. Classification (GTDB taxonomy): domain Bacteria; phylum Vulcanimicrobiota; class Xenobia; order Xenobiales; family JADMJV01; genus JAEXNA01. Next base: position 2,293 of record CAZVVF010000521.1, read on the forward strand.
GATGAGGCAGAGCGTGAGGAGGGTGGGCACGATCAACTCCAACATCATGATGGTCCACAGTTTGACGACGCTCTTGTCTAGCAGAGTCTGGCAAGCGACGTCGGAGATCTCCTGAACGGTCACCAACCCGTCGTTGTCGCTGAGGCGATCGTGTTCGGCGACTTTGTTCGCGAGCTTATAGATGGCGTCGCCTTGGCCGTCGAGTTGGTAATAGAACATTGTGTCGAGGGTTTTTTCGATGAACCAGACTGTGCTGCTGTGGACCTTTTCATCGCTCTCGATGGCCAGGAGGGCCTCTAGGGCACGGGCTGAGAGTTCACCAGCGTTGTGCGAGGTGTAGGTGTGGAGTTGGGCGATGGTGATCTTTTGCTCACCGGTCATCAGGGCTTCGGCGAGTTCGGCTTCGCTGTAGCCTGTCTCTTTGAGATTGGCCGTCGCTATGCTCGCGGCGATCCCCTTGAAGGCCAATTTCCCGACTCGCTCCCCGAGTCTCTCGGTTTTGATCAGATAGCTACCAGACCACCATCCTCCAATCAGGGCCCCCACAGAGACGGCAACGCAGGGAATGGCGAGGGTCCACAGGCCCATGATTGTCCAAGCAAAGAGACGGTCGTGTTTGAGGTTGAGCTTGAGCCTGTTGCCTCTCAAGAAAAAACGGTAACAGAAAGCCAGAAGGAGCAGGCTGAGGATAGCAAAGGCGACCGATAGCAGGCCGATTCTCCAGGCGACCGACCACCCGCTTACTATCACGACGTTCCACAGGAATGTGATTAACTGCTGTGCATCCACGAAAAACCCCCAGTCTCTCTGCTCAATTTGTGGTTCAGAGTTTTGACTTCCTCTTTTCATGACTCTCTGTACCTTGAGTCGCACGAAAAAGGTCTCCAACGTCGGGACTGCAAATCTCCCCCTATGGCTCGAAACAATTCCAACCGTAGCCCTTTTATGGGGGGCAAGTCCGGGAAGCCGTTGCGCGAGGAACCCGAGAAGCTTCCCCTCGACTACGAACTTCCACTCGACACACCGACCGCTAAGGAGTTGGCCGCCAGTTATCGGCCCGACAACTTTGTTCTCGGCCTCAAGGCGGTCAACGAACCGACAGTAGAGATCTTTTTGGACCAGTTGCCGGCCTTTCGAGGCAAGGAGGATGCCAATTTCGTTTTCCTGATCGCTCGCGGCAAGGTCTATCGCTACTATGTTGTTCCGTTCAAAAAAGTGATTCCATTGCTGCAGTGGGTACCTCTGAGCAAGGAGAAGCGCCCTCGATGGCGGCTATTCCTCGTGCCTTCGAAGCACCGTCTGGTAGGTCGTAACGGAAATAAGGTGGAGAGCGTCGACCTGACGGAGTATTACAATCCCCACGACCAGAAGTGACGTTGTCTAAGAACAGTTCGAACAGGCGACGAGTCTACTCTTTGATGGCAGCCGAACCGTCGGGTGATCTTCAGGCTGCGGCGCTGGTGCCTCACTTGAGGCGACTCGACCCCGAGGCGCACTTTGTGGGGATCGGTGGCCGACACTTGCGGGAGGCTGGCGTAGAGCTGTTCTGCGACACCTCGTGTTGGGGGTCCATTGGGGCTTCTGAGGTGCTCACGCGGCTTCCAAAAATTCTTGTCGATTACTATTGGCGTATTCGCCCGGGCTATCTGAAATGGTCTCCCGATGTGACGGTGATGATCGACTCACCGGCTCTGTTTATGCGAATGGCCAAGCACTATCAAAAGTTGAAGCTGAAGACGGTCTATTATTTCCCACCCTCGGCGTGGTCGACAAACCATCGCCGAATGCACGATATCGCGGGAAGGGTGAGCGGGGTCGTAGCCACCTTCAGACGTAGCTACGAGACCTATCGAGCGGCCGGAGTTCC
>CAZVVF010000522.1:0-4143 GCA_964630575.1 uncultured Burkholderiales bacterium
AGCGAACCCAGCCTCTACCCCAGCGCGGGCCAAACCCCAAACCTATCGCGCTCTACCAGGGAGCCTACGTCCCCCATCGCGGGCTTGAACAGGTGATCGCAGCGGCCCAAACCTTACAGCATGTCCAGGTCGCCTTTCGCGGTTTCGGAAGCAGCGAGTCCCAACTCAGAGCTCTAGACAAGGAGCGACGCATTCTGTGGTGGGACCCCGTTCCCGGACCCGAGGTCGTTCAGGCCGCCGCCCAAGCCGACATCGGATTGATACCTTTCTTGCCGACCTGTCTCAACCATTACTACTCGACCCCCAACAAACTCTTTGAGTACATGAGCGCAGGACTCGCCATCGCTGGCTCAGACATCCCCGAGGTCAGCCGATTCATCGAGACCTACAAACTGGGTCGGCTCTTCGACCCATACTCCCCTTCAGACATCGCCAAGGCCCTGGACGGAATTGTTCTCTCGGGACAACTCGAGGACATGAAAAAACGGGCGAGGTCCGCCTCCCAGGAGCGCTGGAACTGGGAGAGTGAAGTGAAGAGCTACCTCGCTTTGGTGGATCGGCTCGTCGGTTCCTAAGCGGACCGATGTAGGCCAATAGAGAAATTCTCAGTACCCTGATTGCAGCGCTTTGTCGAGGATTCCCTACGCCCGCCAAAGTTCACCAATGATATAGTTTATGGGTGAGTGTGTGAGCCTAGGCTGGGGGAAAACCTCGACCCCTTACGGCCCACACCGCATCAGCAAACCCGACGCTGTGCTTGAGTTTATGGCCGCCACGCTGGAGTTCACTGCCCAGAGACGCCGGACCGTTCAGGTGCAGCAGAAAAGAGCCACCCGACGTTTGTGATAGACCCGGAGCAGGGATGAGTTATGAGAATGCCTGAACGCGAAAACCCTTCCGTGCTGTTGATAGAGGGGAACCCCTCCGATGCTGCGCTGATCGAGACGATCTGTCGTCGAGAATGGGGTAAGCGCTTCCAACTGTCTTCGGTGGGCAGGCTCGACGAGGCTATTGTGGTCCTGGGGCACACCCGTCCAGACCTGATTCTGCTCGATCTACACCTGCCCGACGCCACCCCCGAAACGAGCTTGCACCTACTGGGGATCATCGCAGGCAGGATACCGACCATCGTCATCACCGGTTCGGACTCCAAAGAGCACCTGGAACGAGTGATCGCCGAGGGCGTTTTTGAGGATTTCGTGCAGAAGTCCCAGAACCACTTTCCTAGCACCTTGGTCAAGCGAGTCCGCCTGGCCCTGGAAAAAGGGCGTTTGTGCGTGACCAACGGTCGCTCCAACAAGGGGCGACCCAAAACAGAGCCCCTGAGGTTGCTGCACATCGAAGACACCGAGTCTGACCATATTTTGGTCCGCATGGCCCTAAAGCGCGACCTCGCACAGCCTTTCGAACTGAGTTGGGCAAACCGAGTCACAGCCGGCACAGACTCCATGGCCGCCAACCCCTTCGATGTCATTCTACTCGACCTTCACCTTCCCGACGGCGAGGGACTCGAGATCGTGGACAGAGTCTGCCGAGCGGCCCAAGGAACACCTGTCATCGCGGTAACGGGAAACTATGAGGATGCCCTCGCGCTAGAATCGATAAAAGCTGGAACTCAAGATTACATCACCAAGGAAGAGGTCGGCCTGCCTGGGGTGCTGGCCCGAGCCATCCGCTTCGCCGTGACCCGACAGAACCTGTTCGAGACCACCAGGATTCAAGCCGCTGACTTGCAGAGGCGCAACGAGGAACTCCGTCGTCTCACCGAAGAGTTGACGGAGTCAAACCGAAAACTGGTAAGCCTGAGCCGACTCAAATCAGAGTTTCTGGCCAACATGTCTCACGAACTCAGAACTCCGCTCAACGCCATTGTGGGATTTTCTGCCCTCTTAAAGGACGGGGTTACCGGCCCACTAACCGATCGACAGACCGACTACGCTACGGAGATCTTCACCGGTGGTCATCACCTTCTCGCCTTGATCAACGACATTCTCGACCTCGCCAAAGTCGAAGCCCGTAAACTGGAGGTCACCACTTCGCAAGTAGAGTTACTACCCTTGCTCAAGAATGCGCTATCGGTTGTGGAAGTGGCGGCCAAAGAGGGCGAGCTCAGACTGGATTTTGAGTTCGACGGGTCACCCGCCAGCATCTGCACCGACGAGCGTAAGCTCAAACAGATCCTCTACAACCTTCTCTCCAATGCGGTCAAATTCACCCCCGCCGGAGGGAGGGTTTCCCTGCGCGTCAGTCAGGCCGATCAGCACATTCTTTTCACCGTAAAAGATACCGGCCGGGGCATCTCAATACCAGACCAGAAGGTGATCTTTGCGCCCTTTCAACAGGTGGATTCGTCCATTTCCAGAGAGAAACCAGGGACGGGTCTCGGCCTAGCCCTATCCGACCGGCTGGCCAAGCTTCTCGGTGGCGAAATCACCCTCCAGAGCGAGTACGGCCATGGCAGTACCTTCACGCTCATCCTACCCTTGGCCTTGACCCTGCCCGATCGCGAATCGGAGTGAAAAGCGGGGGACTTTCCCCTACTAGAATCCGGATCGTTTTTCTAGATACGTGAAGACCTTGTACGCCGCCGCGTTCTTGATCGGGTCAACCCTTTGAGGCGGTGACCAACTCGTTCCTCCCCCTTGCTGGGAGGACATCATGGGTCCTTGCCGCGAGCGCTCGAAGTAGACCACCAGAGGACCCCTGAGCGATTCCGACCCAGGCTCCTCAAGGGCCAGAAAACAGTAGATCCGACCTCTGCTGTTCTTGTAGAAGAGCTTGTAGACGGCGCTGCCCTCCCCCATGAGCTTCCAACCATCCTTGCTCAGAGGCTTCTGCTTGAGGAGGTCCTTATGAAGATTCACAAAGGCATCGTGACGAATCTCGTCGAGGGTTTTCTGAAAGGGGTCATCCGGCTCAAACTCCTGTATCGCGAGTTGGCCCGATTTGTCTCGCTTGCCCTGGGCCTCACTGGCTTTAACGATGAGTCGTGACTTCTTTCCTTCGTGAACGACCGAAGCCCAGAAGACCTTGCTCCCTCCCTTGCTATGACGGTAGGGAAACTCTAGGATCTCCTCTTTGGCCCGCGCGGTCCCGCGCTCGTAGGTCTTATCCTCCCCCAGACTCAGAGTCCCACTCGTCGGTCCGTCGGCGAGCGCAACGAGACCCGATAGGAGCAACGGGACAAGGACCAAACGGAGTAATCTCTTAGCTTTCATAGAGTCTTAATTGGAGAATATTTGCTAGGCCTCCTCTTCTTGGAGTCGGGCCCACGCCTCAGTGGTTAAAGAGCGAAGGGTACTGCGCGTAAACAGATTGGATCTCAGCCTCTGCTCCCTCATCGTTCGGATCGATTTCCAGCAGAGTTCGGGCTCGCGCCAAACGTGTCTCTGGAAGGTCATAAACCAGACTCAGGGCCTGCTCCAGCAGAGCCAATCGCTGGCCGAGGTCCGGGGTTTGCACGGCTTGAGAATACAGAAGTCCGGCCGCCTTGAGAGCCTCCGGGTCGGCCAGGAGTCGATAGGTCTCCGAGAACGCACAGGCCCGGTGAAGCTCAAAGAGTTGACTCGCTCTCAGAGACTCTATGGTGCCAGGCGGAAACGAACGCGCTTCGGTGCCGTCGTACCCAACCAAGTGACGCTTTCTCACTTCCCACTCAACCGCGTCGCAGCCCAAATGAGCCATGGCGATGGGAATACTCTGGAAATCCGTACGCTGTATCGGCTCGGCCGTGGGCACGAAGGCCAACGTCTCAACCCTGGAGTAGTTCAGCGTCATAACGCGACGGAGTCCAGAGAGAGAGCGGTAGTACGGCAGATAAATCTCCTCTTGAAATCGAGAAGCCAGCGGTGCGAGGCGATACTCCTTCCAAGCGCTCGGGCTCTGAATCACAAGCAGCATAAGCAGGGCCGCCGTTCGCATCCGCTGTGGTAACCCGCTCAAGGAATATCCGATCGCAAGCACAGTCCAGAGCGGCCAGTAGCGTGGTGAGAAGAAGGGCCAGAGAAGAACGCAAAGGGGATACAGCAACAGCCACATCCTAGAGGGATCGCCGACGAACCCCTTCACAACCTTGCCTACGGCGCTCCCCCTCATCTGATAAACCACACCAGCGACCAAGAAGAGCCAGATGAGTGCCATGGC
>CAZVVF010000523.1:0-4142 GCA_964630575.1 uncultured Burkholderiales bacterium
TTCCGCGTTGAGCCCATTGAACACGAACCCTTCGCATTCCACGGCGATATTGGCAGTCAGGCCCTTTTGCTGGAGTTCTTCGGAGTAGGCTTTCAATCGACCCCGCATATCAGAAGGGTAGAGCATCCCTTCTGCATCTTGAATGAGCCCAAAGACGATGACCTTGCCCGGCCCAAAGAGGTCGCTCGGCAACCAGCGGAATGAGGCCCAGTCGATCCCCAAGCGCAGATCGGACTCATTCACCGTGGCGAATCCCTGAACCGAAGACCCGTCGAAGGTTAGATTGTCGTGGGACTTGAGTAGGAACTTCTTGTCGTAGTCGAGCATGTGGAATCGTCCCTCAAGATCGGAAAAGCAGACCGTAACGGCCTTGATTCGCTTCTCTTCCTTCAAATACTTGAGGTAGTGGTCTTGAAGTTTGAGAGGATCGACGCGGTCGTGCTGCTTTTGCTTGGCGTCGAGATTCATCTCCTCAAGCTGGTCGTAGGGGATTTCCAGAAAGTCTTTGAGTGCCGTTGAGGTCGACCCTGGGGCCGTATGTGTATGCATGGGCGGAAAATTCGAACTCCTCCAGACTGAATTCCTGCTTCAGCCTTAGGGCATGGGGGAATAGGGCTTATTTTGACCGGCTGAGATCATGAGTTCTCAGCGCTAGGTCTTGTTGGGGACCGAGCAATATCATGGAGAGTTACAGGATGGGATTGAGAGGTTGGGGTTCGTTGAGTTGACGGCCAAACCCCAACAGGTCATTTTCCCATTCAAGAAACACGGGTGTGAGGATGTCCTGGTGGTGGCGAGCCTCGTTTTCCAAGAGGTCGAAGCACCACTCTACTTCGCTTTGTGAAAAGTGTTTGCTCTGGCTCAGAGCCTTCTTGCAGCCCAGGTAATAGGTAAAGACCTGCAAGGAGACCGCCAGGTACAGGAGACGACTGAGAAAACTCGGGCCTGTGGTGAGCGTTTTGCCAAAGATCGTACCGAAGACATAGCGCTTCAGAATGCTCACTGCAATTTGGTCTAGGGGTTTGATCTGGCTAAACGGTAGGGCGTATGAATTCAGAAGGTTGGATTCAAAGCCCACGTTACCGGCAAGGCCACCAATGACTTCTTGGCGGCGTTCGAGGTTCTCAAATTCCTCAAGGTGGGCGATGGTGATGCTGGTGAGCATGGGGAGCAGTTGCTTCAAGTTTTCCTGGAGCGTTTTTGACTGGGGCGTTGGGTTGATTTGATAGTCAGGGGCCTTGTGCCCGGTGATGGAGTCGGCGATAACGGCGGCCACGTGGAGGAGGGTGTCTGAGAGGTGTGTGGACTCCTCAACGAGTTTAAGGATGGTGGCTTCGTAGGCGAGGTAGGCACCCCATGGGAGTTTCACGCCCTCAACGATGGTGACGTGACTGTTGGTGGAGAGGTTCTCAGGGAAGAAGTGCGGCGCTTCTTGGATGGCCAGAGCGAGATCCTCAACCTGTTGTTCGACGCGATCGCCATCCCCGCTGATGACGGCTGGACAGCTGAAGGATAGAGAGGCGAAGTAGCCATCTGGGGTGCCCACGAGTTGAAAGGGAAAGAGACGACAGGGGGCCGGTTTGGCGCTGGGGCCACTCTCCTGGTGGATGAGGCACCTCTGCTCTTCGAGGAAGTGGCAATCGAGATTCTCCCTTCGATTGAGTTGAAGGTGATCGTCTACAATGTGCAGCGGTGTGTACCCCTGCCGTTTGAGTTCTCCATAGACCCGAAGCCCTTCAATGACACGAGCTTCAGCGTCGTGGACCTTAACTCTCCAATCGGTTTGACAGCACTTGCCGCACGACGTGCAAGTGAAATTCTGAACCTTTGGAAAATGTATGGATACCTCTTGTCGGTCTGCCATAGGCCCCCCCTATTCTACTGTTGATCGATGTCAGTGATGCATCGACGAGACGCTAGCCCCTAGCTGGGCCAGAATGAACTCCATCACCACCAGGAGCCGCTGCGCTCTTCGCTGGCGACGACTCCGGGGGGTATGGCCTCACACATGATCCCGGCGGTTGCAAGCGGTGGAGTAAAGCAGCGTAAATTCCAACTTCTTTCGGCGCCGACGCCTATCAGGCCACTGCCGAGTATGTCGGTGAGGCGGCCTCGAACGAGAAAGGGTTCTAGGCGGTGCGTGGGACGGCCGTTCTGCACCCGAAACGCGATCTGGGCGATACGGCAGAATTCCCCTACTTCACGGGGGGCGTTACAAGGGGCGAGGGAGTCCAAGATGACACCGTTTCCGATTCTCTTGGCCAGCTCACCCATGGTCTGTTTTCCGGCTACCATGGCGAGGTTCGAGTAGCCAGGTCGCGGTGGTTGACCCCATTCTCGAACAGCCAGCCCAGCGGCATCAACCCCAAGCTTTTTGGCGTGGTATCGGTCGGCGTTGTGGTGGTGGACAACGCCGTCTTGAACGAGGGAAACGGGGCGCTTCTTGATCCCTTCACCATCGAATTCTCCCGAACCTGGACCGCTCGGTAAGGTGCCATCGTCCATGATGGTAACGCCTTCGTGAAGCCAACTCTGGCCCCAAGGAGCGGCTTTCTCAGGGGCGTCAATGAAGTTTGAAGCGTCGAAGTGTTCAGCGACTAGGTCCCTGAGCAAGGCACCGGTGGCGTCTTCGGTAAAGACAGAGGCCTGCATTCCTTCTGGGGCCGACTTGATCTGTTCTGAGTGAGCGCTTCGCCAGGCCAAGCTCATCAGAAGATCGGCTGGACTTTGACGCAGTCGAGAGGCTACGAGTTGCGCTGAGAGGGGCAGGCCATCGGCAGCGTTGACGTTGATCGTGTAGACAACGCGCTGGGCGTACTGTTCTCCGGCTCGCGTGATGAGGCACATCTTTTGAACGCGCAGTCCGGCACGAATGGAAAGGGCACGCCCTGGAATGATGGAGGGCACCAAGAATCGGAGGCGGTCCACCAGGCGACTGAGACGAAAGACGTGGGGCCCGGGCTCTATAGGGTCAGGGGGGAGCGTCTGACCGGTAAAGGGCAGCCCGTGAGAAAACAGGATGGCATCCTTGGGCCCCTTGCGAGCGTCATGAATGGCTCGGTCTAAGAGGTTTTCGGGGGTGTCTTCTAGGTTGGCCCAAGTCCACCCGGATCGCCCCTCTTGATTGACCCTGAGTCCCCAGCCAGAAGACTGGCGACGGTAGTCTGGTTCTGCCAGATCGATCTCGGTTCGTTCTTCCCAAACAACCTCGGCATCTCGGCATCGTCGTAGAGCGGTTCCAATCAATTTTCCTACAGGCGGCTTCACGGGGCAACCTTCCCCAGCGAACGGATCCCGCCTGCCAAATTTTTCTGAATATAGGGGAATTGGATGAGACATCAGGCCACTATTTCAGGGGGTTGGTGACCTGTCCCAAAAATAAGGGCGCGAGTGTCTCGCGGTCGTAAATGGCAAAGAAGAAAGGGCGGTCAACGGTGAACTGTAGAATCTTCTGGTTCATGGAGCGAGTGACCACGATCGCTGTGGCTGCCGAGGCTTCGGTCCCCTTCTCATCGACATCGACCACGGCCTCGTGAAAGCACTTGCTCACGGACAAGCCTTGGCTCTGGGTGAGCTTTGACAGGTCGGGGGAGGGGCCCAGCAAGTGGGTAAGCCCCATGCTCATCAAGACAGCCAAAGGTTGGGAGGTCTGGCGGATCTTAAACTTGGGCAAGCGGACCCATATCTTGGGTTGTTGGTCGTATTCGTCGGACTCTTCGTCGGAGGTGTACTGGGCAACATTCTTGAGCAGATCGGCGTTGAGCTTTTGGCGGGAAGAGTCCCAGTCGTCTGAGGTCCTCGGCAGGATGACAGCCAGGGCCAAGCGTGATCCCTCGTAGGGCAGAGAGAGCACTTTGAACTGGTCGTTTTGGAAATAGCTTGTCTTGATGAGCGCCCTCATCATGGGAACTTCGACATCACCGGCCGGTGTATGGAATGCAGCGGGCTTGGTGTTTTTTTCCGGAAAGGCCTGGCTCCAGGATCCTTTAAAGTAGAGGGCGTTTGAGAGGACCAAGGCCACGCTTGGGTCGAGCGAGCCTGGGGGTAGAAGCTCCTCGATCTCCTCCTGCGTCTTCTCGGCCACCCAACGATTGATGGTTCGGCGAGCCGCTTCGGGCGCGTGGTAGTTCAAGTTTTGGGGG
>CAZVVF010000524.1:0-4138 GCA_964630575.1 uncultured Burkholderiales bacterium
GCATCGGACGAGCTACTATCGGGTGCGAGCGCCGAAGTATCACAATCTTCGCGTGATCGCCCCGGAGGAGTTGAAGTTCGACTCGGCGGAAAAGTACTTTCAGGGAGACCTCTCTGCCATCGAGCGGAGCAACTTGGCCAAAAAGGTCGTGCAAGACGTCCGGCTCTTTGGTAACTTTCTGCACACCGAACTCAAGAAGACCAGAACCTCCATGTCGGGTCGCCGCAAGTCGCTCTCCAAGGCCCGGAGGAGGCATTTGACCGACAAGCTTCGCCATCGCACGGCGCTGGTTTGGCAGCTTCGCAAGCGCTACATGGATCCGATTCGGCAGGAGCGCTATCTGATCGACGACGACGTGCTGCGGGCCTTTAGCCTGACCGATGAGTATCTCAGCTACCGCCTGGAATTGGTCTTGCTTCAGGCCAAGACATCGTTGAGTGATCATGACGACGAATGGTCGGCTCTGTTGGCCAAAGAGATCGCATACAGAGAAGAAAACGATCTTCTGGTTCTGGGTAATAAGGAAGAAGATTCCGTAGCGCTCGAGAACTATACCTATCGGCTGGGCTTGCTGAAAAAGTATCTCGGCGAGGCGCTTTTTCTCGAACTCAAGTTTATCAGCAATGAACTGCTCTATAAAAACTACGCCGCGGCCGTTGGGGCGGGACTGGCAGCGACTGTGGCTGGCCTAGCGGAGCATCAGAGGGTGCAGTACCTCACTGGAAACGACTCCGGGCTACGCCTGGCGTTTCTCATAGGGGTTGCCGTTGTGGCGTACATTTTTAAGGACCGCGTCAAGGATCTTTCTAAGGAGTATTTCAACTCTCGCCTCAAGGAGAGACTGCCCGACCAGCACATGGAGCTTTCGCATCAGAGCTATACGGCGAAAGGTCGCAAGAAGGTGAGAAGGGTAGGCTCGGCCTCGGAGTATTTTCGCTTTCTCAAAGAGTTGCCCGCCGACGTGGCCTACCTGCGAACCTTGGGTCAAGTGAAGGCCTCCGACCCCGAGCGGCACGAGAACGTGATGCATATGGCACGACGCTTTAGCTTCGAGTTGCGCTCGAAGAATCACCGCAAGCTCTTTCCGCTCTTGAAGAACGTCCACCGGATCGATATCAGTCCTTTTTTGAGCAAGCTCGACAACCCGGTCACACCCATTCGTTTCGTTGGTGAGGATGGGTTGGCCAAGTCGGTGAAGGCCCCCAAGGTTTACCATATCAATGTGGTCCTTCGCTACGAAGTGAGGTTCGACGCCACACTGAACCGGCGCTACGTGGATTACGAGCGCTTTCGTATTGTCGTCAATAAAAACGGGATCGTCCGATTGGAGCAGCTCATTGAGCCTGGGCGATTGGCCTATGAGGATTCCACTTCATGAATTCAGCAGCCTTTTCCATCCTAGCTGGCCTTGGACTTTTCTTCTACGGACTACGAAAAATGCTCCGTGGACTGGAGAGCTTCGCGTCCTCTCGGGTGCGACCAGCTCTTCAGAGAGCCTTTTCTACACCGGGGGTCTCGTGGTGCTCCGGGGCCGGCCTTACGCTCGTAAGCCAGTCCGGTAACCTCTCGGTGATCGCCTTGATGAGCCTGACTGAAGTGGGCTTTGTGGGCTTGAGGTCGGCCTATTTTGCCATGCTTGGAGCTTCGACGAGCACCACCGCCTGGCTCTGGTATGTGATGTCGGGGTGGCATCTTGGCCCGGTTCTCTTGGCCGTGGGGACGATCGGATTGATCTTTGCCAAATCGGAGTATTGGGGAGAGTTGGTGTCGGCCGTGCTGGCCATCGGCTTGGCTTTACTCGGATTGGAAATGCTCTATTCCGGGGTCACGGGTCTGTTCGGGGATCTCCTTTTTCATAAGGTGGTTGACTCCGGTGGAGGAGCCCAGCTCGGAGAGCAGCTCTCGTTCGTAGGGGTAGGGGCGATTCTCGGGCTCATTCTCCAGTCGGCCTCTTCGGTTTTGCTGGTTCTTCTTACGGTTGTTCCAGGAGCCAACCTCACCTTGGCTACCGGCACATCGCTCTTCTTGGGGGCGAACCTAGGGCTCGCGGTGACGGCTCTGATCTTGAGCCGTGGAACTCGGGCTGCCACGAGAAGGTTGGCCTGGTCATACTTTGTGACCAAGGGAATTGGAGTGGTTGGAACCCTGTTTCTTTTTCCGACCTTTCTGGGACTGGTGGAGCGCGTGGTCTTCCTCTTTGACACAGAGGCGAACCTCATCACCCAACTGGTCGTGGCCCAGCTTCTTTTCAATGTTATCAACAGCATCGTGTTCGGACTGCTTGCCGAACCCATGCTGAGGGTCTTGGCCCACTACATTCCAGAAAAGCACCTTCGTTCTTTGGGTCTTGCCAAGCGGGTTCGGCGAATGCTGTTTCAGGATGCCGATCTGGCTTCGAAGGAGTTGGAGCGACAGCTCAAGCTGCTGGAACTCGAAGTGAAGTCCAACTACGACCAGGTGATGCATCGTCTCACGACGGTTTCTAATAAGGATGCCTTTAGGGGGCGAGCTATGAGGGAGAGGAATTTCCGTTCTCTCAAGTTTACCATCCACGACCTTCTTTTCTCCGTTGACCGGAATCAGAATAACGGTCACGATAAAGGTGTGATTATTCTGTCCCTTTTAGAATACTACGGGGCTCTGAGCCGAACGATGTTTCATCTAGAGGATCACTACGAAAAAGGCTTGAGTAAGAAGTTCCGATTTCCCGATGAGCTTCAGGTTGGTCTGAAGAACTTCAAGGCTCTTCTCGATGAGCTTTGGCTCGAGACCTTGCTCCCGGCGCCTGCGGAGACCTCGACGACCTATCAAGGGGAGACGCTCGAGGAGATCGTGCTGGACCTCAATAAGCGTTTGGGCGTGGAGTATCAGGGCTATTCAACTTGGCTTATGGAAACGGCGGGATTTTTGAGGCTGATCAGCTCCGACCTCGGACAAGTGATCCAGCGTCGTACTCAGCTTCGAGAATGGACTGAGGCGAAGGCCGTTGTCGAAGCTTAACAGCTCACATCTTTTTCCCGCGGAGCGAGAATCTCTGGAGATGATCGACAAGGGCGACACGGAGGCTGGAATCTTGAGGTTCGTGGGAGTCTTCGCTCCCCGGCTGAAGACGGCTCTTTTGGAAGAGTTTCAGGCTGTCGACTTGGATATGGCGTTCGAGATCAAGCAGTCGACTGAGAGTCGTCTCTCTCCGTTTGCTGAACTTCTTTGGGAGGGTGAAGAGCTGACTCCGTTCGGTGAGTCTTTTCTGTCCTGGGTCGAGGAGGGCGAGCCCGAGTTTGATTCGGGCTTAACTCTGGCAGAGTTTCACTCATTCCTAGAGGCCGCGGGGTCGTTTTGTGAACAGTTCAAGCCAGCAGAGGTCGCGGTGCAACCGGCTGTTGCGGTCCTGGATGAGGATCTCGGCAGCTCTGAGAGCGAGGAGGAGGACGCGCCCGAGCAAGAGGCCCTTGAGCAAGAGGCGCCTGAGGAAGACGCACCTGAGGAAGACGCACCTGAGGAAGACGCACCTGAGGAAGAGGCCCTTGAGCAAGACGCGTCTGAGGACGATGTGTCCGAGGAGGACGCGCCCGAGCAAGAGGCCCCTGAGCAAGACGCACCTGAGGAGGACGCGCCCGAGCAAGAGACGCCTGAGCAAGACGCACCTGAGACCGTCGTGGGCGCTCCGCCGACACCCTCTCGAAGGGGGCCTGTACCGAGAGTCAAAGCGAAACCGAAGGTCGATCCCGAGCCGTCGGACGAGGGGGAAGTTTTACTCTCGTCCCAGGCACCTCTGTCCCCACTGGAAAAGAAGAATCAGCTTATTGTACGCAACAAATTTCTGGGCTACGGCAAGAACACCGAGGGTGTGGTCGGGCTGTGTGGTCAGCTCAAGATCTCCTATTTCGACGACAAGGACCTCGTTGGGCGCCTAGAGAGTTCCAATCCCCTCTTGTTCATCAGTCCGAGTCGTTTGTCTGGTCGCAAGGCGACGATCACCTATTGGCTTCCGCCGCTGGCCTTTCCTCACCCTGCGGGACACCTCAGTATTCGAACTCCCGGTGAGACCAAAATGTTGGCGCTCCATTCGCTCTTTCCCAGATCGCGAACCGACTATATGAGTGAGCCCAAGGTCGTGGCGCTGCTTTTTGCGCCAGTC
>CAZVVF010000525.1:0-4132 GCA_964630575.1 uncultured Burkholderiales bacterium
GATCCCATACCTGATGAGGGCGAGAGATCTCGACCCCAAGGGACTGACGAAGGGTTTCGACGCGGCGTCTCTTTTGGGCGATGCGCTGATGAAAGAGAATCGAGCCGCTGAGGCCATTGACGCTTACGAGTCGGCGCTGAAAATTCGCCCTGACTCCCAGTACATTGACACTCGCTTGCGCCAAGCCAAAGGCGAGACCGTCTGAAGACGGGACAACGCACTGGTTTCGCAACGAGAAAGCCTCGGCAGATGCCGGGGCTTTTTCTTTAGGACCTCTTCACCTTTTGTACAGGGTTCAGACTTAGGGTCGGTGCTCTCGTGGCCTAAGGGGTGCCCTTGGAGAGCCTCTGTCGATAGGAGAGGGCACGACCGAGGGTGATGTCGTCGGTGTACTCAAAGTCGCTGCCGACAGGGATACCCAGGGCCAGGCGACTGACTTCGCCGGTGAAGTTCTCCAGGAGTTGTTCCAGGTAGAGCGCGGTGGCCTCACCGGCAATGGTGGGGTCGGTGGCGAGCACGATCTCTTTGAAGTCTTCAGTCTGGACTCGATCGAGGAGAGCGTCGATGCTCAACTCTTCCGGTCCTCGGCCGTCCATAGGCGAGATGAGGCCTCCCAGGACGTGATAGACCCCTCGGTACTCGCCTGTGCGCTCAAAGGCGATGATGTCCCTGGCTTGACCTACCACGCAGAGGGTTGTGCGGTCTCGGCGCTGAGAGTCGCAGATGGAGCAGTTCGTCTGTTCGGCGAAGTTCCCGCAGGTTTGGCAGTGGTGGATCTGGTCTCGGATCCCTTTTAGGCTCGCGATCATCTCTTCGACCTCTCCAGGTGGGGCGTCGAGGAGGTGGTAGGCTAAGCGATTGGCTGTTTTGGGTCCAATACTAGGAAGACACATTAGAGATTCTGTGAGTCGTCGTATGGCCGGGGGATGTTGATACACGAGAGTTTTGCTTCTGCGACGGGGTGAGACATCCTCGCCCACAGGAAACCTGTGATCAAACCCAAACTCAAGGAACTATGAAACGACGTGAATTTCTAGCTCTCACTGCAGCGACCCTCACTATGCCCGTGTGGGCTGCCACCCTTCGCCCACTGAAAATCTTGATTTTAGGCGGAACGGGATTTATCGGGCCCCACCAAGTGGAAACCGCCTTGGGGCGGGGTCATCAAGTTACAATTTTTAATCGAGGCAAGTCCGGACCGGAGATGTTTCCTCAGGTCGAGCAACTCCTTGGCGACCGGGACAACGACTTGAAAGCTCTCGAAGGTCGAACCTGGGACGCGGTTATTGACAATTCGGGTTACATTCCCCGCTGGGTCAAGCAGTCGGCTGAACTGCTGAAGGGCCACGTGGGCCAGTATCTCTATATGTCTTCGATATCCATTTATGCCGACAATTCCATCGTTGGCCA
Source organism: uncultured Burkholderiales bacterium (assembly GCA_964630575.1). Classification (GTDB taxonomy): domain Bacteria; phylum Vulcanimicrobiota; class Xenobia; order Xenobiales; family JADMJV01; genus JAEXNA01. The sequence continues at coordinate 1,411 of CAZVVF010000525.1, forward strand.
GTCCGAGACCGGACGCGTGCAAAAGCTCAAGGACCCGACCTCTGAGGACACGAGCGCGAGCAACTATGGCGGCATGAAGGCTCTCTCCGAGGACTACGTCCGGGCTTCTTTTCCCAAGACCTCGACCCTGATTCGCCCAGGCCTGGTGGTGGGAGCCGGCGATCCGACCGACCGTTTCACCTACTGGCCGGTTAGGATGTTTGAGGGCGGCGAGGTCCTCGCTCCAGGGAGCCCCAACGACCCTGTCCAGTTTATCGACGTGAAGGACCTGGCGCAGTGGACCATTGAGGCGATCGAGCAGAAGCACCTCGGCACTTACAATGTGACCGGGCCCTACCAGCAACTCACGATGGGCTCTCTTCTCAAAACCGTTCGGGAGACCACTCACTCAGAGGCCGAGTTGGTCTGGGTTTCTGCTGAGTTTTTGAAACGGGAGAAGGTCTCCCCATGGACGGACCTTCCCCTCTGGGTTCCACCGACCTCAGATATGAAGGGCTTCGTGACGGTCGATGTCAACAAGGCTGTGAACACGGGGCTTCAGTTCCGTCCTCTGTCTGTGACGGTTCAAGACGCCTTGGCTTGGTATCGCACCATGGACGATGGTTTGCCGTTGAAGGCTGGACTTACCCGAGAACGCGAAAAAGAGCTTCTCAAAAAATGGAAGCTCTTCAATCAGGGGTAGGGATGGGGTTCTAAGTTGGTCTTAGAATCCCATTCCGGGGGGGATCGGGAGACCAGCCGTCAGCGATGACATCTTTTTGCTGGACATCTCTTTGCTCTTCACGATGGCGTCTTTGACCGCTGCAAACACGAGGTCTTCGAGCATATCAACGTCTTCGGGGTCAACCACTTCAGGATCAATTTTGATGGAGAGAATGTCTTGGTGGCCGTTGACTTTGGCAACAACTTTGCCTTGTCCAGCACTGCCTTCGACCTCAATTTTGTTGAGCTCCTCTTGCATCGTTGCCATAGATTGCTGCATTTTTTCCTGCATCTGCTGCATCTTTTTCATCATATTTTTGCCCATCATAAGCGGCCTCTTTCTGTTCTCTAAAGCTATTCTGACTTGTTACGGTCGAGAGTTTGATTGATAGTCTCGACGAGTTCGTCGAGGTTGAAGGGCTTTACGAGATAGGAGGTGGCCCCACTCTGATATCCCTTTAAAACATCCGAAGATTGGTCTTTCGCCGTAAGCATGATCACCGGCGTTTCATGATGTCCGGGTTTTTCCTTCAGCTTATCGAGGACTTCAAAGCCATCCATACCAGGCATCATGACATCCAAAAGTATCAATTCGGGATTGAAACTGTCGACTTTTTCCAATGCCTCAACCCCATTGCTGGCTGTCTCGACTTGAAACTCTTCGAGTCTCAAGTATTGGACCAGCGAACGTAAGACGTTGGGCTCGTCATCTACGACAAGCACTTTTGTTCCTTCTTCCAAGACCCTGGACGCTCCTTAATCTATGATGGACGAGCCGCCGAAAACACCCGACGCGCGTTTCACCAGTTCTTCGTGTTCGTTTTCTTTGGGCGGGGCTGCCTTTTCTCCTCCGATGCAACACTCCATCTGGAGGTTCGCCCCTGGCGCGATCTGCTCGGCGACTGATTCCAGTAGCTTTTTGCCCTCTTGAATTTTCCCGAAATGCCACTCGTATCCGGCTGGTACCGAGAGTTCAAAGCGGCCGGGTTCCAGGACGCTCAGACGCGCATCGGCGAGAACGGCGTGGAGTCTGATGTCGTTCTCTTTGATCTGCTGCATCATCAGTCGAAAGAACTCTTTGCTCTCGGGGAGGCTCACCTGAGGGGGCGCCTCGGCGGGAACCTCGGCGACAGGCTCTGGAACGGGGGCTTGGGCTACAGGAGCCGGTGCCTCGGCGACAGGCTCTGGAGCGGGGGCTTGGGTGGCAGGGGCCGGTGCCTCGACTGCAGGAGCCTCAAAGTAATCCTCTTCGTACTCAGCCTGGTAAGGGGGTTCCTCCAGGTGATCGTACTGACTCTCTCTCGGTGCGGGGTCGTGGCTCGAAGGTCGGTTTGGGGGAGAGGCTTCTCTTTTCGCCTTGGCGACTGGCGCCGGCTTTGAGGCACCGATGGGACGGGTGACTAACACCTCGGGAAGGGTCATCCAGTCGTCGACGACGTCGCGCTCAAGGAGGCGGGATTCACTCGGCGGTGGCGGGGTCTGAGCGGCCTGCTGCTGAACTGCTTCGGGTTCTGCTGGCACCACCGGTTTGGCTTCAGGGACCGCGGCCACCTCAGGGGCCTCCGTCACCTCGACGACTTCGGTCGGTGCTTGCGGCGCCGGACTCGCGGGCAGGCTCTCGAAGCGTTGGTCGATGGTTTCGCTGATCTGGTCGAGTTGATGGGTGAGTTTGGCGAATTCTCCTTCGAGGGCGCGTATCCGGCTTTCGTCGGCTTGACTCTTGGGAGCTTCCGAAACCTGTGCTAGACGGGACTCCAAAGCTTCTAGCCTGGGCAAAAGAACGGATTCGCCCGGCGAAGCTGACTGTGTCTCACTCCGCGGGATAGGGGCGCCCGATTCAAGCTTTTCGAGACGGCGCTCCAAGCCCTCGAGACTGGGATCGGTCTCGGGGTGGGCTAGAGCGACGAGGAGCATCTCCCATTCAAGCCGTGCCCGTCGGCCGTGGCGGATCTGTCCCAGCATCTCCCCGACGCTCTTTTTTTTTAGTGATACGGCGACCACCGAGAGCAGTTGGGTCAAC
>CAZVVF010000526.1:0-4121 GCA_964630575.1 uncultured Burkholderiales bacterium
GGCTCTTGTGAATCTCCGTAATCTTGCGCAACTCACCGTGGTCGAACCACACTCCGCGACAATGACGACAAACATCGAGCGCAATCCCCCCTACGTGGGGTCGCTCCATTCCTTTTCGGCAACGGGGACAGACGCGCGCCTTACTGGAAATTTCATAAGTATGATGCACCCCTCCACCACCGACGGGAGTGAGACGCTTCTGAAGTTCGGGAGAAGAGTAGAATTCTTTCAATTCAGCTGCATCAAACCAAACGCCTAGACAACTGGGACAGGTATCCAACTCCAGTCCAGACTGACCATCGGTGATTGAGTCCAAAGCAGTCCCCTGACAAACAGGGCAAGCTAATTTTTTCATATAGGGAATTTTGACATTTTCACTCAAGGTCCTCCACCTCGGCGATTCTCAAAGACTTAAGGGCTATAGACCTTTATCGATCGGAAATTGCTCAAGAGCACTTTTCCCGGAGAGTAGCCCCTGGGCTTTCGAACGTCCCTGGCCCAGGCAACGTGGACCTCTATCTTCCCCTTTGCGGTCTTGGCCTTGCTATGAAGAACAGCCAACTGGGCCGCGTGTCGCTCCACATCCCGAGGCAGTTCCCGAAGCGCGTCCGGGTTCCGGACGATCACGTGGGAGCCAGCGTAACCCGCTGCGTGAAACCAAAAATCATTGGCCTCGGCGATCTCGGTGCTAACCCGATCGTTGTCGCGGGCTGAAGTGCCATAAATGACCTCAAAGCCTTCAAAATTTTCTGTTTTCACACTCATCATTCACCGCCATATAGAAATCCCAGACCCCTCACGCTGGACCGCCTTGGCCAAACGGGCCAAGAACTCTTCTCTCGTGATCTCAAAGGCTCCCAAACTCTGGGTGTGAGGATTGAGAACTTGGGCATCGAACAACTCCACCTTGAGATCTCGCAGCTTCTCTACGAGATGGTAGAAGGCCACTTTGGAAGCGTCGGTACGGCGACTGAACATCGATTCTCCCGCGAACAGACCATGAATGTGCACCCCGTAAAGCCCACCGACGAGTTCGTCGTCGAGCCAAGCTTCTACGCTGTGAGCGTACCCCTGTTTGTGGAAGGCCGTGTATTTCTCGATGATCTCCGAATCGATCCAACACGACTCTTGGTGCGCCTCGACACAGGATTCCATCACCCAACGAAACGCGGTGTCAAAGGTAATGTCAAAGGCTCCTTTTCGAACCGTGCGCAGCAAGCGTCGAGAAAAATGGACGTTCTCTAAGTCGAAGATGGCTCGGGGGTCGGGACAATACCAACGGGCTGGTCGACCTGACCAAGGAAAGCAGCCAGCCGTGTAGCCGCGCAAGAGGGATTCGGTCGAGAGCCCTTTCGTAACAGCGACAAGACCCGGATCATCCATGGCTGGCACGGCCTAACTGCAAAAAGCCAGAGGAAGTCAACGCCAGGCTCAACAACTGAACTCATTGTGAATCATATTGACCATCCTTATTCTCTCCAACATCTTCCCTATGGTATCGTGGCCTTTGGAAAGACCCGCTGCCATCTCTGCGTCAGACTCGACAACTACGCCGTAAGCCTCGACGTTCTGCGCCGTGCTCATCTTCTCAAAGAGATAAAACTCAGCGAAGAGATCACCCGGACGGATACTTTAAACTCGCTGCTCACCCTCCCCCGGGAACAACTTCAGAGGCTGCGCGAGCGACTCTCGGAGCTGTTGGGTCGCGGTGAGCACCTCAACGTCGAAGGCGCCATCAGAGAGCTCTCGCCCTATCCACAGGACGACCCTTCGGTGAAAAACCCCTTGTGCCCCAGAGATTTTGTGGACTTCTACTGCAGCCGCCACCATGCTCATCGGGTCGGCTGCCTCTTCCGAGGCCCCGAAAACGCTCTTCCCGAACAGTATTTCCACTTGCCCATTGGGTATCACGGCCGCTCCTCAACCGTTGTGGTCTCAGGCGCCAACATAGAGCGCCCTCAAGGAATTGTTGGTGCTGATTCGCCCCAGTTCCAACCGACAGCAAGACTCGATTACGAACTGGAGGTGGGATTCGTCTTGCGCGGTCATCGTGGTCGATTGACCCCCGACAAGGCCTGGGACCTCATCTTCGGCGTCGTGCTGGTGAACGACTGGTCAGCGCGCGACATCCAAGCCTTTGAATACAAGCCGCTGGGTCCGTTTCTAGGCAAGAGCTTCGCCACCAGTATTGGAGCCTGGATCACTCCTCTAGAGGCCTTGAGCGACTGGCGTGGTCCAAACCTCGACTCCCAACACCCCGTCTTGCCGCACCTGGCTGAGGCGAACCACAACCACCTAGACCTTCCCTTGTCGGCGACGCTGCTCACCGAGCGAGGAGCGCAGACGGAACTCTGTTCCAGCAATCTCAAACACCTAGCCTGGTCAGCGGCTCAAATGGTCGCCCACCTGTCTTCCAACGGGACCGTTATCTCGGCCGGTGATCTCATTGCCACAGGGACGGTGAGTGGCCCAGAGAAAGGAGCGCGAGCCTGCCTCTTAGAACGCTCCGAGGGCGGAAAGAAGCCTCTCACTGTAGGCTCCGAAGAAAGAATCTACCTGGCCGATGGAGACACCGTGACCCTGCTCGGAGGCCACCCCGGAATAGGGTTAGCTCCCTGCCGGGGGACAGTGATTCCCAGCCCTGCGAAACAACAACAGCAAGAATCCTAAGGAGACACACACTATGAGTTCAGCCCAACTTACGGTAAGCCCCGACATGACCGGGCAACAGATGCGCGAATACTACATCGAGCAAACTCGCCAGAGCCTGGCCCGATGGGAAGCCGCAAACTGGAGTCTGAGCGACTCCCCTCCTTTCGATCTTGACTCTGATGCCGCCTCTAGCTTTACCTTCACCCCTGAGATAGCCAAGAAGATAGACCTGCGCAATCAGATTGAGACCTTCGCTGAAGAAGCCAAGGTCTCGACGGCTGGCGTGCGTGAAAACCAAAACGTCTTGTGCCCTTGGGACCATCGATACCGAATCAACGAGTACATGTTCTGCCTTTTGGCCGAAGCCCAAGCCCGACTGGTCAAGGAACTCCACCCCGGCCTTATGGCCGAGATCCCAGAAAAGCCCCCAGCCCAAATCCGAGAGCTACTCGGAGACTCGGCTTCGGTGGTCGAAGAGATCTTTGGACGCTCGCTCGAAGAGGTCATCGCACTCGTCCGCTCCACTCCGGTTCGAGCCGTAGGCGGTGAGGTGCGCTCCAACACTCCACGCTTCACCGATCTCATGTCTCGGGTCTACGCCGCTCACGGACTGCCCGTTCTGCTGACCGAAGACCCTCACTGCAAGGATACCTCAAACATCTATCTCTGGAGCTTTCTGGTTTTCGCCCTGGGTCTGTCCGGCGGTGACTACTTCACCTCTAGTCACGGAGCACCGCAGAAACAGTCCGACAAGATCCTCGCCCCCGATGGGGCTCAGTTTCTGCCCCCACTCTATGCCAAGATCGTCGACCACCTCTTCTCCATCCTGGAGGAGATCGAATCGGGTGGGTTCAGCGTCAAGCTGGCAGCCCGCAACGACAAGAATCTTATCCGAACCCTCAGTTACAAACGATTGGCCAAGATCTACGGCGACTACTTGCGCACGGGACCGGCAACCCCAGCGGCCATTTCGAAGATTCAGAAGGCAGCAGACGATGGGCTTCGACTGGGCTTGGACTTCTTCGGCGGTTCAGGATACAAATCTCTGCACGCCATCTTTGAAGAACTCGAGATCGAAAAGGTCTTTGAAGGGGGATACATCCGGACTGAAGAGGACTCTTTCTTTCACAATATCGGGTTCCGGGTAGCCAAGAAAAAGGATGGCTCCGGCTTAGAGGTCGTTCACGACAGTGTGGACGCTTCTGTCCCTGCGGTTGTGATGAGCGCCAACTACGAGGAACTCTTGGCCGATGCGCCTGCCGGAAAAATGGTGTTCAACGTGGACCCCGACGCCGACCGATTTGTGGTCGGCCAGGTGTTGCCGAGAGACGAAGTGCCAGCCTTGGAGAGCCTCGGCATCACCTCTATCGACCTCAACCCCGAGCGCGTCTTTGCCATCCTCAGTCCCAACCAGTTTTTTCTGCTCTTAGCGGAAAACGACCGACTGATCGCACAGGAGGACGGCTCTT
>CAZVVF010000527.1:0-4115 GCA_964630575.1 uncultured Burkholderiales bacterium
TCGTTGCTGCAATTCTTCAACCATTCGGGCTCGCTTCTCATCCCAATCGAGGAACAGGAGAATCGTGGTCGAGATTCCCTCGAGCTCCTCTTTGAGTGCGGCTTCCATCTCTTGAAAGGATTCATCGTTTGGTGGTGTGGGCTCTAAGCAAGCGAGAATGTCCAAGATATTCTGTAGGTAGGCAAGCGAGCGTCCGGCTTGGAGGTAGTACAGTTTGGGACCAGCGGCGAAGATGTCGATGACGTACTCTTCGCGAGAGAGATAGTCCGTGATAGAAGCAGCAAGCGAGATCGACTGCTCTAGATTGTTCTCCTCGGCGTCGAGCGGCAGGGCTGTGTCCACAATGAGCGCCAATCGACAGAAGTACTCTTCTCCATATTCCTTAACGATGGGGATTCCGAGTCGGGCCCACGACCTCCAGTGGATGTGGCGCAAGGGGTCTCCCGGTCTGAACTCTCGGGTGGATAAGAACTCGGTGCTGTCGCCAAGGAAGGATGTCAGGGCCAGTCCTCCTGGCTGATATTTCATTCCGACGGGAATATCTAGCACGCGTAGAGGGTGGAATTTTGGGTAGACCAGAAAGCTGTGTTCGATTGGGTGAGTCTTGACATCTTGCCACAGCCCAAAAGGGAAACAGGTCTCCTGAACGAGCTGCTTTAGGTGGTAGGCCCCTCGTTTTTTGGGGTTGAGCTGTTGTATGAAGAGAAAGCGTTCCTCGGGAGCGAGACAGTCTTGGAAGGGAACCTCTTTGACCGCCTCTAGGCTCTCGGGCACGCGGTATCGGAGCCGAACGTCTCGGGCGGCGCGCTTGCCTGTGTTTCTGGCTAGGACCTCGATCCGAAAGAGCTGTCCGTGTTTCACTCTATCAGGGGCCTCGACTTCGACGTCGAGTTTGGCTCGGGCCAGCCTAGACATGACGATGGAGATGAAGTAGACGGAGAGGAGTCCGCTCCAAAGGACGTAGGCTTTGAGCTGGAATGTGAACAGACTCACGCTAGTGGATAGCAGGAGCACCCAGAAGAGTAGCTTTCCTGTTTCCGTGAGGCGAACGTGGAAAAGGTTGTGTACAGCGCGGTACACAAGGCTCTTTCCCATGCGCTGGGCTAGGTACCCGGCTGTAGGCTCAGAGTCACTCATCAGGCGGGAACAGCTATGGACTCCGTGAGTTCTTTGAGAATGGATTCGGCGGTGTCGCCGGAGTAGCGCGTCTTGGTCTCCAGGATCAATCGGTGGGCCAATACAGGAGCTACCAGGAATTTGACATCCTCGGGAGTGACGAAGTCTCGGCCCTCAACAAAGGCGCGGGCCTGGCTGGCTTTGTAGAGCGCAAGGCTGCCACGGGGTGAGGACCCGAGTTTGAAGCGAGTTTCTTTACGGGTGCTGCCGATCAACATGAGGATGTAGCGACTGATATCTTCAGAGACGCTCACATGCCTGACGGCCTTTCTCATCTCGATCAGATCTTGGAACGTCGCGACTGGTTTTAGAGCAGCCAGAGGATGGGAACTGCGTTGACCGGTCAACATGAGGAGTTCTGCGTCGGAATTCGGATATCCCATTGTGAAGCGAACCATAAAGCGGTCTAGCTGCGCTTCTGGAAGCGGGTAGGTTCCGTGGAACTCAACGGGGTTTTGGGTCGCGATGACCACGAAGGGGTCGGGTAGATGAACGGTATTGCCTTCCGTGGTAACTTGGCCCTCACTCATGGCTTCGAGCAGAGCTGATTGGGTCCTCGGAGAGGCTCGGTTGATCTCGTCAGCGAGAACAACATGGCTAAAAATAGGGCCCGGTTTGAAGTCGAACTCGCCCGTCTTAGGGTTGTAGATAGAGGACCCCAGGATGTCAGTGGGCAGGAGGTCCGGGGTGAACTGGACCCGGCGGAAGTCTCCATCGAAGGTCCTGGCGAGCGCCTTTGCCAAAGTTGTTTTCCCGACTCCGGGAACGTCTTCGAGCAGAGAATGGCCACCGGCCAATATCGAAAACAGGAGTAGTTCTAGTTGTTTCCTTTTGCCCTTGATCACCATTTCAAGGTTGTCGAGGATAAGCTCTGGTTTTACCATCACTGAGGCTTTGAGATGCACCTCTGGAATTCCCTTCGGAGAGGTTCATAGCGGGCCAGAAATGGCATCGCATTCAACGCTTGAAAAGAAAATTGAAAAAAATTACATTTCCTGAAGGATGTTCTTATTCGCTGAAGAAAATTCTTTTGAAATAAATTCACGATATCAGGAGTTTCTAAAATGTCCACGCGAAATCACGCCGATTCACCGGCCCGGATCCTAGTAATGGGTCTCGGAGGGGCCGGTTGCAACTTAGTCAACCGTTTAGCGGAGCGTCCTCCAATAGGAGTCGAGCTCGTACTTGCCAACACCGATGCGCAGGCCCTTCTCTCAACCAAGAAAGGCCCTAAGTGCGTCTTTTTGGGTGAGGGGTCAACGCGGGGCCTAGGTGCCGGAGCCAACCATGAGTTGGGCAAGCTTGCGGCGGAACAAAGCTCCGCACGATTGGCTGAAATTTTCAAGGGCGCGGACATGGTCTTTCTAACAGCGGGCCTGGGTGGAGGGACCGGTACTGGAGCGGCTCCCATCGCCGCTCGAGAAGCCAAGAAGGCCGGTGCTCTCGTAGTGGGAGTCGTCACTAAACCCTTCGAGTTCGAGGGCCGCCGCCGTACGCGCGTCGCCGAGGAGGGAGTCGCTGCACTCAAGGAAGAGGTGGACACTCTCCTTGTATTGCCGAATCAGAAACTCTTGAATATGGAGACGAGCTCATTCAGTTTGGATGAGAGCTTCCAGGTGGTCGACCAGGTCCTTTGCGACGCTGTTCGCGGGATGACGGAAATCATCACCATACCTGGCCTCATCAACTTGGACTTTGCCGATGTTCGTGCGATTCTGGAGTGCTCCGGTAAAGCTATCTTCGGAATGGCTACCGCACCGACCGCAACGCGAGCTGTTGAAATGGCGCTCTCGAATCCACTCGTGGGTGGTTCGCCGGATGGAGCTCAAGGTTGCTTGCTCAACATCACCGCTGGACCTGGGCTCAGCTTGCAGGACTTCTCTGAGGCTTCCCGTCGCTTGCAAGAGTCTGCCGCACCAAACGCTATGGTTCTGTGTGGCTTCGTTCAGGATCCGACGATGGTGGGTCGAGCTCGGGCGACGGTGGTTGCGACTCGAGTGAAGACCTCCAATGGAGAGCTGACTCAGGTGCACCAGTCTTTTGAGGATATGCGGAATAATAGGTCGGTGGAACAAGACATTCTGCCCTTGGCTAAGGCTGCCTTGCCTCCCACGGAATTGACGGCATTTGAGCGTCGCAGAGCCAAGACCACTCAGGCGAGTGGAAGCGAGTTCCAGAAGCCAGCAGAGAAGAAGCAGGCTGCGGCTCCAACGAAAGGCCCTCGGGAAGGACTCACGCGTAAGGCTGGTCCTGGAAGTTCCGCCCCGGTCTCTCAAAAGCCCGGCTTGCAGGCGAAGGTTCAGGATGACGAGGACGGTAAAAAGGGCGGATGGATGAATCTTCCGGCCATCTGGAGACGCTCCAAAGAGAAGAACCAACCTGTAAAGACCGTGTCGCGCTAGACTTTAGAAAACAGTTTCCTGTAGCCTGGGAACTGCTGTGTCAGTATGTATCCCCCCGTTTCCCGGGGGGATTTTTTTCGTTAGCCGAGCTGTTCGCGTCTTGGCCTGAGTCTAGGCGGGCGGCAATCCGGGAACGAGGTCGACCAAGGCGAAGGTCTCTAACCCCATCCACACGATAAAAGCGGCGTAGAGAAAGAGAAGGAGAAGCGCTTCCGGCTTGTTGAGGCTCATCTTGAGTCTCATGGTGACGAACAGGACGAGTGTGGCTAGGGTCAAGACCCCCATCATGGGAGCGGCCACGGAGTAGTTGATAACGGCGCTTCCGGCGATCAGAATTCCGGCTGGGATACAGACCAGAAGGTCGAAGATGTTAGAGCCGAGGACGTTGGCCAAGCTGGTGACGGCCCGCCCTTGTTTCGCGGCTCGGATGCTTACAAAGGCATCGGGTACACTGGTCCCGGCTGCGACAACTGTGATCCCCCAGAGGAAGCTAGGGGTTCCAAAGAAGTCGCCGAGCTCGAGAGCCGCTCGGACTAG
>CAZVVF010000528.1:0-4090 GCA_964630575.1 uncultured Burkholderiales bacterium
GAGGTTTGGGTAGGGCGCTCAAGAGGATTCCTCCGGGGTTGAAAGCCGACGAATGAACTGACCGAATCGTCCTCCTATCAAGCCCGCGTAGGGTCCTCCCACGAGGTAGCTCAGAGCTTGGTCATACTGTTTCGGAAGAGTTTTCGATCGGACACTGACGTTGGCCACCGAAACCGCGAGTTGTTTTTTCATGGATTTGGTCTGCACTCGAAGCATGGCGAGAAGATCTTCGAAGGCCTCATTCTCGATCACCTTGAGGCCAGAGAGATCATAGTGCAGAGAGCGCTCGCTGGAGACGGCGATGATCCCACCCCCTGTGAGGTTCACGGCGACGGGCTCTGCGGTCACACCGTCTCGAACCGGAATCAGCCAATCTTGGCGACCCGTTTCTAAGGACAGAAAGAGTGCTGAGTGGGCCCGCGCCGAGTGACTGAGGCTGAGATTGCTGGTCTGTCCCTTTTTGAGCGTTTTGCGCCCGGGGTCGTAAAAGGCCACGCTCAACGGCAGGAAGTCGCCTTGAGGCTCGCTGACCAGGTGGAACACCTGGCCCTCTTTGTTGCACCGGTAGTGGTCGAGGTCGGGGTAGGGGATGCTCAGCAAGTTTTGGTCCGGTTTACGGATGAAGCGCCAGGCCAGATCGGAGCCCTGGACCAGTTTCGCCCGCCAGGGTTGCTCGGGGGCGGTGGGCGACTCTGGCCGGATCCGTTTCTGCTCCAGGTGGATAGGCTTGGGGGAGTAGCAGAGTCGGCGCCTTAGGTCCTCGTTGATCTGGTCAACCTGGTTTTGGCCCAGGAGGCGTTGCCACCACTTGGATTCGAGCTTGAAGGAGAGGGTGGAATAGGAGCGCTGCTCGGTCTTTAAGGGGGTCAGTGTTTTGTTCTTGGCTAGGAAATGCGCTTGGCTCGAATTCCATTCGATATCGTAGTGGTCTGTCCCCAAAGCCGCAGAAAGGCCGAAGAAGAGATGCTGACCGACGCTGTGTCCAACTCTGTCGAACCCGGCGGTGGTGCCCAAGTTGAGGAGGTCCTCAAAAGCCCGAGTCGAGGGACAGCCTGGCCATTGGAAGTTGATACTCCAAGTCTCTTCTTCTCGCAGGATGAAGACATCTCCATCGCAGACGCTGATGATGGCCTGGAGGCACCGCAAGAGAGGGTAGAGGGTGTTCTCCCGACAGAAACTGGCCACTCGTTCTCGGACCTTGTTTGGGTCCAGCGTGAAAGTGGCCTCCCCGCCCACGGCCTCACCGGCGGTTCGTTCCCTCTCCAAGAAGTCTTCAAGCACGTCACAGATTTCTGCGGATGCTTCAAGAACTCCGCTTTGCTAGAGCGGGGCGCCTGGCTCAGGATTTTTTCTGGCCGCTCGCCATCTCGGTTTTTGGTAGAGGGTTAGACCTTGAGTGAGAGCTTTTGGTCCCCGTGTTTTGCCGTCGGAGAGCAAGCGGATGTAGAATCCTTGGAGAAAATGTTTGTCGACTTCGAAGTCGCCCAGGCTGTCGATCAGGATGTCGCTGAAGCGGCTGGCTTCAAAATCAGACAGGCGCACCCAGGATTCCGATGGAGAGGGATTGGACTCCGTGGCCGTTTCGTGGAGGTTCAAGCGCTGCAGGTTCCATTCGAACATCTTCTTGTCCAGCGACTGAAGAGCCTGAGAGCGGAACTCCCTCGATGTCTTTTCGAAGGCTTGCAGTCCGTAGGGGGAGAGTTGCTTGGACCTGTTGAGTTCGGCAAGGAGCTGTTCAGCCTCGCTGCTGGCTTGCTCACAGATTTCGGGGAGTCCGCGATTCCAGAAAAGGGGAGGAGTCACGAGGCTAAAGTAGGCTAAGGTCAGCAGGTTTTTAAGGCGCTTCTTGTAGGTTTCGTTCTGGATTGGAATGAGGTGGCTCAGGTCGGTATCGAGACCCTCGGCTGGGAAAAAGAACTGGAGCCGTAGAGGAGACTCCCAATCGAAGAGCACCAATTTGGCTGACTCAAATCCATCTTTGATCCAATGTACGGTTGGCCTGGCTGGGTTTTCTGGGTCCCATTCGGCCTTGAGGAGAAAGAGATAGTCGAAGCAGCTCGAGGTGCTGGTGAGGGCAAACTTTCGGCCAGCTTTTTCCGAGACCTCAAGGATAGATCGGACCCTTTGATGGGCTCTGATTCGCGGCCCGGCCTGGGCCCTATGAGCGCGAATTTCGAGCGATGCTTCATCACCGACCACAGAGCTGTCTTCAAAATCGTAGGGTCTTGAGTCTAAGAGAAGCTCAAAGGGGGCAAAAAAGCCCCGTTGGGCAACAGCCTGAAATTCCGCCGAGAAGTCGGCCTTACCAAAAAGTTTGTGCAAGAGCCCTCGACGCTCGCGCGGGCTGACCTTGAGGAGAAGAGTGTCGGGATCGATGTTGGCTTTGCTTTGAACAAATTGGAGCTGTTGGTCAGTGATAGAGAGCGCGCGCGGCTGTCCCTTTTCGAGCCACGCGATCTCGACGTCATAGTCTCGACCCACCGCCCCCCAGATGGCATCTTGAATCGAGATGCGAGGGTCGTTGTCCTCGCTGACTCGGAAGAGATCTTCGAGGGGATGATCCTGGAGTGAGTCTTCGAGCAGCCGGGCGCTGATCAGCAACGTCTTTCGCCCTACGGTGATGTTCACCAGGGTGGCACCGAGACCCGCGGCCGCTTGCAGCAGGCGGATGATCCAAAGCTCCGGCAAGTCCAGGGTATAGGCCTTGCGCTTCTGCAGAGCCTTCGCGTAATCCACGGCAAAACCACCGCTGCTTTGAAAGAGGCCTTCCTCGCTCTTGCCCTTCAGGTATTGTTCTAGTTCAGCCACGCGACGCTCCGTTCGAGAGCCATTCTCGAACGGAGCGTGGATATCTTTCCCCCGAGCTCGACTCCCCACACCAACCTCGCTGCTGAGGGGTCGAGGCAAAATGAGCTTGGGTGCCGAACGTGGCCTTGTGACTTTAGAGACTGAACGAGAGATCGACCTGGTAGCGCGGATCTCAGTGGGCTGGCCGGAGGGGAAATTCTTGGGCCTTGCCGAGTCCTGTACCGGGGGAATGCTGGGCGCGGCGATCACGGCGTTGCCCGGGGTTTCGAGTTGGTTTCGAGGGAGTGTTGTGGCTTACCACAATCAACTCAAGACCGACCTGTTGGGTGTTCCCTACGAGACGCTCCAGCAGTTCGGTGCGGTTTCGGCCGAGTGCGCTCGGGCTATGAGCGAAGGGGTTCGGGCTGCTTTGTCCGCTCAGGTGGGCCTCGCGGTGACCGGGATCGCTGGTCCTCAGGGGGCCAGCCCGGAGAAGCCGGTCGGGTTGGTCTTCATCGCGCTGAGCGATGGCGACCGAGAGTCCTGCGAACGATTCCACTTCGCTGGAGATCGCAACGCGATCCGAGAAGCGGCCGTTGTGCAGGCTCTTCTCATGTTGAAAAACTGGTAGGCTCTCGGGGAGCTTCTCCGGCAGCGGGGAAGAGGCTGCCCGCCTTGGAGATCTCAGCCCCACCGAAGGTGCCAGGTCTCGCTCGGTCCAAGGTCGCGAACATAAGGAGACTCAAAGCATGCCAGTTGACCGAGACGCGTTGGCCAAAGCCCTCGCGGACCCATCCCAAACCATCCACTACATGGTGGACCGTACGACTCACAAAATTCTCACCTTGAACCTGGACGACAAGCGTTCGGTGGTAGATGTTCAGCAACGCGTCGCCGCTGACAAATCTCGCTATGTGCAGATCCCCAAAATTAAGGGGCGGGGAAACTACGAGGAGATGGAGCGCTTCATCGCCACCGTGCAAGACCCGCACTTCAAGCAGGCCCTCACTCGTACGCTCTCAGGTCACCGGCCCTTTCGTGAGTTTAAGGACCTTCTGGAGACCAAGCCCAAGGAAAAACGGGCCTGGGAGAAATTTCATCAGGACACCACGGACAAACGCGTCACGGAGTTTCTCCGCGCCACCGGTTTGCCTTGAGAGCATGGGGGAAAGGACCTTGCTGCAAAGCTTGTTCCAGGATTTGAGCTGTGACTGTTCTTCCTGAAAAATGGCTCCTGGCGGTGCTCCTGATTTGCGGCCTTTGGGGCGCTTCGCTGGCTCAGAATCAAGATGTTCCAGCGGAA
>CAZVVF010000529.1:0-4087 GCA_964630575.1 uncultured Burkholderiales bacterium
ACCCAACGAACTCATCGAAACGGTGGTTAAAATGATTGAAGACCAACCTTCAAAGGTGCGAGACTAGTCGGACAGAATCTCGTTCTTTATGACCACAACAATTCGCATCGCCATCATGACCCTTATCCTTACGACCGTGGGTTTTGCCGACCAGTCCTCCTCCTACGGCACGACCGAAGCCTTCTATGACTGGTACATCAAAGCCGGCGATGACCATCGGAAAACCTTTGCTCAAGCCAAGCCCTTCTTCACCGACGAACTGTTCAGAATGCTCAACACAGGTTTCAACAACGGTCCTGAAGACGATTTCTGGATCGACTTCGACCCCTTCATCGCAGCTCAGATGTCGGCCGACAAAGTGAGCATCGGAAAACCGAGCACCCAGGGCAGCAATTTGGACATGGTTCCGGTCTCCCCGATCATAAGAGGCCACGCCCCCGATGAGCCCACCGTCAAGGTCTACTGTGTCAAACAAGGCGACAAATGGGTGATCGCTAACATCGCGTATCCTGGGGATATGCCGTTTGAGTTGAAGGCTTATCTCAAGGATGGGTTGGGGGAGTAGGAGACCCCATTTCTGGAGTCCCCTTTTTCAGAGCCTGGCTCCTTAGGTATGGTTTTCTGTCACTTTTAAGAGATCGTCGAATTCGGAGTACTATCGTGTTCTGTGGACCCTCGTAGAATTACTCATCGGACCTAATGGGCTGGCTGTAAGTTAGGTCAAAGACTCGCCCCCAAACTCATTGATTCAACTTGGCATTTTCTCTCAGCCACAGGCGGTCGTTTGGCCGCAAGCGCAGAAGGTCTGCAGCGGCCTTCCTCTGTAGGTCCAGTCGGTTTATGCTCTTTGAAGACCAGTAGATTATGCGCAAACAATCGGCGAGCTTGAATTCATCTTGAGTGAGTGGAAGCGTCGATGAGGCTGACTCTATGGCTTCGAGATGCTCCCCCTCCAAATGGTGTAGCAAAGCCTTTCTAAAGTTCAACTGATAATCTTTGGGGTTTCGCTGAATTCCCTCAGCCAAGACTTCTCTGGCAGTCTCCAGATCCCCATGCCCCTTATAGAGGTCCCACACGATCTGATCGTAGGAGTCAACCATGGAGGGGTCGAGGAGAGTGACCATTCTCAGAAGGGGCAGAACCTCATCCTGCTCTTGGGGAGGGACCCCTTGATCGTCAAGAACCTCGTGAAAAAGGTCCATTCGAAACCAGAGATATCTCGCAACGACGGTCTTGAACTCACCAAAAACGTCGATCAAGATATCGTCAGAAGTACGCTCGCTCTCTGGGGGCAAAAACTGGCTTTCGTGCCATCGGTCCAAGACCATGCCCAAAGCAACTGCTAGAAACCATAGGACCAGGATAAGGGCCTGAGCGCGCTTCATGGGATCCAGTAGCCTTTGCGAGCACCGAACAAGAAGAAGCCCCCAAGAAAAACGAATACCACGGAGACAGGCAAACACTGCCTAAAGATCTTTCGGTGCCCGTCTTCATAGCGCCACGGCTTGGTAAAAAAATCCCGAATCACGTATTCGAACATCGCCGGTTTACCGATGCTCTGAGCGTGACGCCCATTGAGAAAGTCCTCGTTCTGGAATTTGTCGCTCAAAGATTCTTCTTCGTCTGGAGTACCGACTGGCGGATCGATTTTGAGCAGCTTGACCTTGAACACCAAGGTTGAGTTTGGAGGTATTGGACCTTTGGCTTTGTCCCCATAGCCCAAGCTGGGAGGCACCTTTATCTCGCGCGTTTCGTCGAGTTTCATACCTTCTACTCCTCGGGAAAAGCCTGGAATCACAGAGTCAGAACCTAGCTCAAAAGAAAGAGGAGCACGCTCTGTACTCTCACCGATAAAAACCCCCCTACCGGTTTCCAAGCTGTAGGTCAAGACCGCAACCTCCCCAGTCTTGATCGCTGGCCCGTACCCTTCTTCCAATATCCTCACGCTGACGGATTCATCGGCCCAGACCGTACCGCTCAACAAGGCAACAAGAAGCATCGTGAAAATTCTCAAAGGTCTCTTCTCCCGAATAGAACAGCACCCGCCAGTAAACCTATTGAAACCCAGAGCATCGCGTAGAGGAAGGTCGCGGGTAGATAGAGTGTGTTGAAAGGGATTTCATGAACGATCGCATCTTTAAGATTGAAAAGGGAGAGGTTGGGCAGCATCGCTTTTAAGCCACTAGCGAGCGTCGAGGAAAACTCGCTCGCTCTATCTTCCACCAAAAAGAAGCGTATGAAAGCTGCTGGCAGGCTGCCCACCAAATAGATAAACATGCCAACGGTTCCAGCCAATGCCGGGCTTGCCAACGTCGAAACGGCAACCGTAAGGGAAGCCACAATGGCCAACTGACAGAACAACGCTACCAGAGCGATCAATATTCTAGGGTCCACCGAGCGAGTCAGCGCGCCTAGAGAGATGGTGAGCGCCCCTCCTAGAAAGAGAAGGCTCAGAAAGAGCAGGCTAATAACGGCCAAGAAGTGGGCCAGGACGTATTCTATTCGGTAGATGGGCCGAGCCAAGACCGGGTAAACGGAACGCGATTCGATGTCTTTTGGAATCGAGGTGGCAGAGAGTAGAATCGTCATACCCACTCCGAAATAGGTGATCAGAGTCAAGCCGAAGTCTTTAGAGACTCGTTCAAACGCATCCACACCCAGACTGAAGGCGTTAACGTAGGCTGGCAGCATCATTAAGATGGCTGCCAAGAAAAGCGTCGCCAAATGAGCCTGGCGACGGAGGCTTCCCAAAAAATACAACCGTGCGAGAGCCATCGTATTCACTTTGCACCACACTCACTCTCTCGCTCTGAGGTCAATTCGTGAAAGAGCTCTTCCAAGGGCTTGCGGCGAGAGCTAAGAGACACGATCCGTGCATCCAAAGCATCGATTTCGATAAGTATCGCAGACACCTCCGAAGTCTTGAGCACAGCAGAATAGGATCCGTCAATCTCACGCCTCCACTGGGTGCCTGCCGTGGCCGGTGGACCATCCTGGAGAAAGTGGGCTTGAACCAAGACCTCCTCTGCTTCTCCCAAGACTTCGGCAATGGAGCCTGAGCAACGGAGCCTCCCTTTGTGCAAGATAGCTACTGAGTCGCAAATCTTTTCAATCTCACGTAGGTGGTGAGATGAGAAGAAAATGGTCATCCCTTGCTCTTGCTTCAAGGAAAGAAGAAGGCTCAACAAGGAAGCTTGCGCGTGAGGGTCTAGGCCTGAAGTCAGTTCGTCAAGAACCAGAAGTTTGGGGTTGCCCACGATAGCCTGAGCTATCCCAAACCTCTGTTTCATGCCCTTTGAGAACTCTTTGATTCGCGACTTCCTGCGCTCGGCCAATCCGACCCTCTCCAGCGTCTCTTCGCATCGCGACGCTCGTTGCGAGCGCTTCACCCCAGCCAGGGTCGCGTGAATGAGCAAGAGTTCGGATGCCGTCATGAACTCGTGATAGAGAGTGACTTCAGGCAGAAACCCCACCAGTTTCTTACTTTCTTTGCTACCCGCGGGATGCCCGAAGACGGTCGTTCTTCCTGAAGTGGAGCGCAAGAGACCTACCAAAATCTTTATGGCCGTGGATTTTCCCGCTCCGTTTGGACCGGCGAACCCGAAAACCTGACCGACGGGTACGCGCAACTTGAAGTCGGTCAGAGCCGAAAGGCTCTCTCCATTGCGGAGGGTATAATCTTTGCTTACGGCGTCAAACTCTATGGCGGGTGGATTCACAGTCATGATGTCTCCCTTGAGGCTCCCATTACCTGATAATGCCTTATCATTATCAAGAAATGTAACACAGATGGTCTCTGCTGCCAACAACTGATGGAAAGTTGTTCGACTTTTCTATAGTCAACGCGAGACAAAAGAGCAGATCGTCGGGTCTCTGAATTTGATCGCAACAGGCTCCCCAGAGACTGCCAGTATCACTTTTGATACGGCAGGAAGGACATCCCCGACCAGGAAAACGCCCCCGCCCAGGGAGAACCGGGGCTACCATTGGGCCCTAGCGTTAGGGCTGACGCTTCAAGGAGAATTCATGAACAAGAAATTTTTGTCAAAGGGTAAGGTGCTTTGTGGCGCAACCCTGACCGCAGCCG
>CAZVVF010000530.1:0-4085 GCA_964630575.1 uncultured Burkholderiales bacterium
GGCGAAGTGGTCGATGGTGAGTACCAGAAGTACATCGTCGAATCCGGCTCCTACGTGCGCGAGCACTTCTTCGGCAAGGACCCAGAGCTTCTCAAGATGGTGGAAAACCTGTCCGACGAGCAGCTTCAAAAAATGCGAAGAGGTGGCCACGACCCCGAAAAGGTCTACGCAGCCTACGAACTCGCAACCAGAAGCGACCGACCCACAGTCGTCTTAGCCAAGACGATCAAAGGCTACGGACTCGGTGAAGCCGGTGAAGGACGAAACATCACCCACCAACAGAAGAAGCTCAACGAAGATGAGCTCCGCGAGTTCCGCACCCGATTCGGCATCCCCATTTCAGACGAAGAGGTCGCCCAAGCACCCTTTTACAAACCCGCCGAAGACAGCCACGAGATGCAATACCTCAAGGCTCGACGCAAAGCGCTCGGTGGCTCCCTCCCTAAGCGAGTGGTCAAAAACTCGACCCTGCCAGCGCCCGACGAGAAGGCCTTCACCGAGTTCCAAGCAGGAAGCGGCGACCGCGAGCTCTCCACGACCATGACCTTCGTCCGAATTTTGGGCAAGCTCCTCAAGGACAAAGAGCTGGGCAAATATATCGTACCCATCGTTCCCGACGAAGCCAGAACCTTCGGTATGGAAGCCCTCTTTCGCCAGTGTGGGATCTACTCGAGCGTGGGGCAACTCTACGACCCTGTAGACTCAGACCAACTCCTCTACTACAAAGAGACCAAGAACGGGCAGATCTTCGAAGAGGGCATAACCGAAGCAGGTTCCATGTCTTCCTTCATCGCTGCCGGAACCTCCTACGCAACTCACGGGATTCCCACCATACCATTCTTCATTTTCTACTCGATGTTCGGAATGCAGCGCATCGGGGACTTGGTGTGGGCTGCTGCCGATATCCGCTGCCGCGGCTTTATGCTCGGTGCCACCGCCGGCAGAACGACACTCAACGGAGAGGGACTGCAGCACCAAGACGGCAACAGCCACCTGCTGGCCTTTCCGGTACCCAACCTGGTCACCTACGACCCCGCCTACGGTTACGAACTCGAAGTGATCATTCGGGACGGAATCCGCAGAATGTATCAGAACAACGAAGACATTTTCTACTACATAACCGTAGAAAATGAGAACTACCGAATGCCTGCGAAACCCGAGGGCTGCGACGAGGGAATCCTCAAGGGTGGGTACCTCTTCCGTGACGCGAATATCCAATCGGACAGCAAACCCACGGTTAAGATTCTGGGCAGCGGCTCACTGATGCAAGCGGCTCTTGAAGCCCAAGAACTGCTGCAGGACAACTACCAGATTCCAGCTCAGGTTTACAGCATTACATCCTACAAAGAACTGCGACGGGAAGCTCAAGAGTGTGAGCGTCACAACATGCTCCATCCCGCCAAAGATTACCGAACTCCGTACCTGACCAACCTTATAGACGGCGAAGAGGAAAGCATCGTGGTCGCGGTTTCCGACTACGTGAAAGCGGTGCCCGACTCCATCGCTCCATGGCTGGAAAGCCTGATGGTAACTCTAGGGACAGACGGTTTCGGACGAAGTGAAACTCGCGAGGCTCTGAGGGACTTCTACGAAGTCGACAGTCGATACATCGTCTTGGCTGCCCTCACGAACCTCCACCGCAACTACGACTTGGAGCTCGACATCGTGGAGCAAGCCATGCGCGATTTAGACATCTCCGCCGACAAACTCGACCCGTTAAAGTCGTAGTGAGAAAGGACCCATACTAGAGTGGTGATTGAATTCATACTCCCCGAATTAGGGGAAAATATCGAATCGGCCGACGTCATTGACGTCCTGGTCTCTGTGGGAGACCAGGTCGAGATCGATGACCCGATTTTAGAGATTGAGACCGACAAGGCCACCTTCGAAGTGCCATCCACGGTGAAGGGGACCATCAAGGAACTCAAGGTCGCTGCCGGGGATTCAGCCTCGGTAGGCCAGGTCGTGATGGTCGTCGACGTGGTCGAGGAAGGGAAAGCCGGGAGCGAGCCGTCCTCCGGGACCCCAGCCTCGACACCGAGCCAAGAAGCATCGGCAGCAGAGCCAGAAGAGCCCGTTGCCGCCAAGACGACGGCCGTGGCTGAGGCACCCACCGAAAGTCGAGCCCAGGTCGACGTTTCGGCAGCGGAAGAACCGAAAACCGAGGAACCCTCAAACAACGGAACCTCGGCTGGACCCCGAAAAATGGTCCCAGCGGCTCCTTCCACCCGACGCCTAGCTCGCGAGATAGGTGTCGATATCGCACAGGTCAAGGGGAGCGGACCCAGTGGCCGCATTTCCGCTGAAGACGTCAAAAACCATGCCAAGAAGATGTTGTCGGGCAGTGGATTCAGCGCCCCTGCCTCCACACCCGTCGCAGCATCGGCTCCCGAAGTCAAACTGCCAGACTTCAGCAAGTTTGGCGTTGTCCATCGAGAGAAGATGAACAATGTGAGACGAGTGACGGCCAACCAGATGCACCTGAATTGGAGCACCATCCCTCAGGTCACCCAGTTTGACAAGGCCGACATCACGGACCTTGAGAGTTTGCGAAAGCGCTTGAACAAACAGGCCAAGGGCGGAGCCAAGATCACCGTCACGGCCATCCTGCTCAAAGTGCTGGCCGCGGCGTTGAAGAAATTCCCCCAGTTCAACGCCTCCATAGACATGGCCAACCAAGAGATCGTCTACAAAAACTACTTCAACGTCGCCGTCGCCGTGGATACCGACCGTGGACTTCTCGTCCCAGTGATTCGAGACGTGGACGCTCGCAACGTCCGGGAACTCGCCGAAGACCTGAACGTGATGGCTGAAAAAGCTCGCAACAAGAAGATTCGACCCGAGGATTTTCAGGGCTCTTGCATCACCATCTCCAATCTTGGAGGAATCGGGGGAGTTGGCTTCACACCGATCGTCAACTCACCTGAGGTCGCCATACTAGGAGTCTCCCGCGCCAGCATGGAGCCGGTCTACCGTGACGACACCTTCTACGCACGCCTGATAATGCCGATCTGCGTGTCCTATGACCATCGCCTGATCGACGGTGCCGACGCCGCCAGATTCCTGCGTTGGGTATGCGAAGTGCTGGAGAACCCAGCCCTACTAGCCTTCGAGGGCTAATCTGACAGAGAGATTCGAGGTTTATGATGAGTAGAGAAACCGATGTTGTGGTCATTGGGGCGGGCCCTGGTGGTTACGCGGCGGCCTTTATGGCCGCTGACCTGGGACTGAAGACCCTCACGATCGACAAAGAGAAAAATCCGGGAGGAGCCTGCCTCTACAGGGGCTGTATTCCCTCCAAGGCTCTGCTCCATGCCGCCAAGGTGGTCAATGAAGCCAAAGAGTCGGCAGCCATTGGCATAGACTTCGGCAAGCCGGATATCGACATTGAAAAGCTGCGCGGCTGGAAGAACCAGGTGGTCAGCAAACTCACGGGCGGGCTTGGTCAACTGAGGAAGGCCCGAAAGGTCGACCACATTCAGGGAACAGCGCGCTTTGTTGATGCCAACACCCTCGCCATCGATGGCCAAGAGGAGTTGATCACCTTCAAGCACGCGATCCTGGCCACTGGCTCTAGACCTGTCGTTCCCGGCCCTCTGGCCATTGAGTCGGACAACATCTGGACCTCTACAGAAGCTCTACAACTCGACGGCATTCCTGAGTCGCTGCTGGTGATCGGCGGGGGCTACATTGGACTTGAGATGGGCACCGTCTACGGAAGCCTCGGCAGCAAGGTGACTGTGGTCGAAATGCAGGAGGGACTGCTACCGGGAGCCGACCGTGACATGGTCAAGATTCTCTCCAAAAAGGTCAATCAGATCATGCACGAGGTGCTTCTCAACACTCGTGTCGTGAAGATGGTCGACACCCCGTCAGGCGTGAAGGTAACCCTCGACCCGGCGCGAGAAGAGACCTTCGACAAAGTCCTCATCGCCGTCGGGCGGCGGCCAAACACGGAGAACCTCGGCCTGGAGAACACCAACATTCAGCTCGACGGACACGGGTTTGTGGTCTGTGACCAACAGGGCCGTACTGCCGAGCCCAACATCTTTGCCATCGGTGATATCACCGGCCAACCGATGCTC
>CAZVVF010000531.1:0-4073 GCA_964630575.1 uncultured Burkholderiales bacterium
CCCAGTAATCTTTGCCGAACTGGATAGCAACTTTGGCACACTCGGCCTTCGGGTGCTCGTTCACTCGGGCCAGGTAGTCGCGCGTTGTACTCTTGTGTAAGGGGGTCAGAAAGTCGATGCTCATTGTACGGGTTCGTTTCTGACCCGGTACAGCTGGACCTGCCATGGAGGGATTCGTCGTCTCCAAAGGAGAAAAGCGGACAGCGACTGGGATTCGGGAGAAATGAGGCAGATATGAACGACACAAAATCAGAGGTTGTCAGTGCAATATTCGGTACTCCAGGGTACTCGACTGCGGTTCCTCTCACCGCGGACGAACTCGAGCAAATTCGAGGCTGGACCACCGAACTTTGGTTGGCGCGGATCGGTGAGCTCTATCCCGACAAGGTAGAGAGTTTTCGCGAGGTGGGTTTGGAGAATTACCACAAACTCGCCGATACCATCGACCACGACTCGATATGGCCGCGCGCGGCTCGTGAATACCCGGCCGATGTCGCCGAAAAATTCTGTGGCCTACCGTTTCTGTCTCGCCTCAAAGAGGTTTTGGGACCCTGCAGCATTTCTGACTGGGAAGACAGTGGGTTTGCCGACTTTACCTGGCGATTGTGTCGTCCGAACGCTGAGAACGACGTCGGACCACTCCACACGGATGGCTCTTTTTGGCGCATCGATGGTCGAGAGAATCCGCCTGGCCACGTGCGGGTGAAATGTTGGATCGCCCTGTACAACGAGCCGGGTCTTTCGGGGCTGAGCGTGGTGCCTGACTCGCACAAGCAACGTCATCCGTATCGAGCCGAGACTCGCCACGGTCGAAGCAAGCCGATTCTAGAACTCAAAAACGGTAGTCCTGAGACCTTCCTGGCTCCGCTTGAGGCGGGTGGGACGATTCTCTTCCACGACGGCCTTCTTCACGGTGGTGTCGTCGGTAGGGGAGTCGCCACGAGAGTCAGTGTGGAGTTTACGCTCTTTGTAAAGCGGGAAGTCGCTGAGCCCTTCGTTTCGCCGGGTTGCCCGATTCAGGTCGACTACGACCCCATCGCCGACGAGATCGGCTGAGCCCACGGCTCAGTCTTTTACATCGCCGACGACGAGCCATTCGACCTCGGGCCTTTTCGCGCTGTAGCGCTGCTTTAAGGGGATCGATATTTCGTCCGAGAGGGCGATGAGGACTCGGCTGCCGGAGGGGACATCCAGCGGGGCGAGGATGGCTTTGTCCATGTGCTGCCGTCCGATTCGCGCGCGATCCTCATCCACGAAAAAGTCGATGTCTCCCCCTATGGATGCGGTCAGCCAAGTTCCTGCGATGGAGGTCCCTAGAATGCCGAAAGGGCCTCTCTTTCGGAGAGTGGTGGCCGCCTTGACCATGGATTGAAGAAAGTCCATGGAGCGTTGCGCTTTCTCCACTTCCAGCTCTGCATCGAACTCACAGCGAGCGGAACGGACGGGCCCCAACCGGGCCACCACGACTCGCTCCTTGCGGACCCAGGATGTGGTGTCGAGTTCGACTCGGAACCCTTGAGACTCAAGGAGGCAGGCTACCGACTTTTCTTGGAAGTGGCTGCAGTGGTCGGCGATGGTCAACTCGAACGGGTTGAGCCGAAGATCGGGCAGGTTGATGAGGAGGATTCCCTCGGGCTTGAGTTTGCTTCGCAGGGTCTTAAGGAGGCCTTTGGGGTTAGGGATGTGTTCGAGGACGTGGAGCATGGATATAAGGTCGAACTGGCCCGAAAGATGGTCGACATCCCCCGTGTGCAACCCCTCGACTCCGGGAATATTCTCAACCTGTTGCTTGTATTTTTCGTCGAACTCCGTGCCCACCAGGGACCATTCTCCTAGAGCTTCGCTACAAGTTTTCAAAAAGCCACCGTTCCCACAGCCGACATCCAAGAGGCGACCTTGACTGGGGAGTTCAACGGCTTCTTGCAAGCGCTTGAGAAGGAGGCTTGAGCGCGAGAGAAGCCCTGCCCCCTGGGAGGTCATGACGGGCTGTTCTGCCCCTTCACTCTGGTGGTAGATCGTATAGTTTTCATAGATTCGTTTCATCTCGTCGCGCCATACCGAATCCGTGTTTTTTTGGATGGTGCTGCAGTGGGGGCAAAGGAGTAGGAGCCCCCCAGCAGGCAGCGGCTTACAATCCGATGAGACCCGCATCTGCTTTTCGAATCCGGCCACGGGAAACAGGGGCTTGTGATGGCAAAGATGGCATGTGTAACTCTCGGTCAAAGGGTCCTCCAATTGTCTGCAACTCGTTGAATCGATGTTCTAAGAGAGGCAAATGTGACGTCCGTCTCCGTCTGGAGACGGTGGCAATTCATAGTGGTGTTCAGGGGGCGACCGTCCATTCCAGGGAGATCGTGAAGCGCGACCGGCTCCACCAGACGAGGGTCGGCTTTCAACTCCTTGGCAAGCGTAATGGCTAAGGAATATCGGGAGCAGGCTTCTGGGCTGCAGACGTTCAGCGTTCCGGTGAGTCGCTGCTTCTGGATGGCGTGAATCGCTCTGACGAGGTCGTCTATCAAGGTCGGGCAGAAAAACTGGTCGGTGGCAGCGTATAGGTTTTGGCCGAGGGCCAGATGGGACGCGATCTCGTCGAGCAGTGTTCCTTCTCCCTTTTCTAAGCCGTAGGATTTCGCCAATCGTAACACCAGGTGGTTGTCCAGCAATCTTGGCAGTTCCTTCTCGACCGCCTGCTTCTGGCGACCGTATTCCGTCTTGGGGTCGGTGGGGGACGTCTCGTCGTAGTGACCCGATAAACCATCAAAAACATAGTCTGATGAGAGAAAAATGACCTGCAGGGAAGTGCTGCTCAACTGGCGAGCCACTTCGAGGGTTCCTCGAACATTGATGGCGTGGGCAGCCTCTGGAGCTCTCTCGCAGTAGCTCACGTTTGCTCTCGCCGCAGCGAGAATGACGGCTCGATGTCCAGTCTGTTCCAGTCGCAGTGCCGCCACATCCGGCTCTCGAAGGTCGAACGGCGTCAGACCTTCGACCTGGTGTGAAAAGCATGTCCCGACCGTGTCAGGGTATTTTTGCCGATAGCTCTGTAGGAGCCTACTGCCAATGAAGCCGCTGGCACCAATAATCGCAGTTTTGACCAACTCGAAATCCTCCTCGATGAGGTTCGGGTTTCCATCGATTCTCCTTTTTTACTCTAGCCCGGGCTGAAGGAAGCCTTGAGGTTCACTCTGAAGAAAGCGTCGATGTTGTCCTCTTTCAAATCGCCGCCTCTTTTTTTCCCCTGGAATCTCCCTGCGTGAGTATCTGGCAGAGCGCGGTTGAGCGCCATCACCATCTGCTCCGCGCTCTCGCTTTCACGGATCGTCAGGGCCGGACTCAAGAGGTCGATGAGGCTTTCCGACTCTGGGCCGATTGGGCTGGAGAGATTCGCGAGAAGGAGAGGATCGTCTATCTTATCGGCAACGGAGCTAGCGCGAGCATGGCGTCTCACTTCGCTGCCGATCTGGCGAAGAACGGCCACCTGCACACTCAGGTTTTTTCCGACGTGTGCCTGATCACGGCCGTTTCCAATGACATCGACTTTGCTGAGATTTATGCCGAGCCTCTACGGAGGCGAGGAAAGAAGGGTGACCTTCTGGTTGCGATCAGTAGTTCTGGTCGTTCCCCCAATATTCTTCGTGGTGTGGAAGTGGCTCACGACCTGGATTTGACCGTGGTCACGTTGACCGGATTCGACGCCGACAATCCGCTTCGGAGTATGGGACATCTCAATGCTCATCTTCCAACGCTCACCTATGGTGAAGCCGAGACAGCCCACGCGGCCGTTTTGCACTGTTGGATGGACCTTGTGGAGGTAAAATGAAACGTTTTAAATCGATTGCCGTGCCCGGTGGGGCAGGCTATGTTGGCTCAGTTCTGGTCCCTCGACTTCTTCAGGAAGGCTACCGCGTCAAGGTCTTAGACCTGTTTCTCTACGGCCGGGAGCCACTCCAAGCGGTCAGTTCCCATCCCAACTTGGAGCTCATAGAAGGGGATGTCCGCGACAGCGAGGCGGTCGCCCGACTGGTGGAGGGTTGCGATGCGGTGATTCACCTCGCCTGTATTTCCAACGACCC
>CAZVVF010000532.1:0-4069 GCA_964630575.1 uncultured Burkholderiales bacterium
GCTGGGGCCATTCAGGTGGGCCGGGGAATGTACGATGTGAGCCTCGGGTTGCGCAACGACGACAACAGAAAACAGTTGGACGGTCTGGTGGATATGGCCACAGCCGTGGGGACGGGATTGGCGTTTGCCAGTGGAGCCGCCGTTGTTCCGGGCATGGCCCTGGCCGTTGCCGCGAACCTTGTCAAAATTGCCTACCAGATCAGTCCCCGAGCGAGGGCCAGGATCGATCCTCTGATAGACAAAGCTGAGCCCAAACTCACTCGCATGGTGGCCAAGGTCGAGCGTTTCTCCGCTCCGCTCAGGCAGCGTTGGCAGAGCTTGATGAGTCGCTTGGTCAAGGACCGGCAAGAACCGGGACCCAGTCGCTTTAGCCAAGCCCAACTCGCTGAGATCGCAACGCTGCTCAGTTGTGACGGCGACTACACACGACAAGAGGAGCGCCGCCTGAAGACCAGACTGGAGAGGGCCGGACAGGGGAAGCGGCTGCCCTCGCATCAGGAAGGCCCGCCTCCCACTCAACGCGAGCAGCTGCTGCGCGAACTCGAGACCCCGGAGCAGCGCAGGGCCTTCGTCGCCTTTATGTCCGTGGTGGCTCTCTACGACAACCGAGAGAGAGCTGAGGAGGTGGCCTATATCGATGGGTTGGCTCGGATGCTGGGCGTGGAGGCTCAAACGGCTTAGCCAATGGTTCTGTGTGTTCGGGCTGGCCAGGGGAATCCTGACCGCTCGACCGTGGAAAGGGAGTGAGACGTTCGTCGGATCGGATCTGGTAGAAATTGACGATGGGTCTCTTTCGCTTTCAAGGGGTTTTTTAGGCGCGTCGGCTTTGTTCTTGGCCGGATGAGAATTGTGATCCAGTTCACAAACAGTTACCGCCAAAACGGTTAGCATAGACAAAATGTCTCATACAAAAGCGGAACCACCCAAAATTTCAGGCAACAGCAGCAGTCCCGTTATCGCTTGTTCCTTGTGGGCACTCTCTCTGTCTCTGCTCTACTTCAAGCTCATCCTACCCACTGTTGTGATGAAGGGGGCGGGCGGGCAACTCGCAGCCTGTCTCATCCTGGGTTCGCTGATCTTCTTTCTCTCGGGCATCTGCGACAAGCTCGTTTTTGGTAAGGCATCCGCTTTCCTCAACTACTTGTCCCCCCTCATTTGGACGGCCTGGTTGGCCTCGGAAGTGGGACTCTCTCTCGGCCTCCAGTGCTGTTTTTTGTTGACTCTGTGCGCCCTGGGTGGGGCTGCTGTCTCGGATCAGTGCGTGCAACTCGAATCCTTGCAAGCGAACCTCGGTCTGAAGAACGACGAGGTTTTTCTGCTGGAGTCGAGTTCTTGCAACACTTCGGAATGCTACCCCTATGACTCCGGTCGGCTCCCTAGTGCAACCCTCGCGGCCTGCGATTCTGGTGGGTATTCCATTCTCAGTTAGGGAGTGCGCTTAGGATTTTAGAAGGCCGACCGAGGCCCAGGTGGTTTTGCTCGAGGCTGGAGGGAGGTCTTCGAGCCAGAGTGAACACGCATGGCTAAGTGGCCGATATCGCAAAAATACTGATTCTCGAAGACGACGAAAACCTTCGTGATGTGCTGGCTAAGGTTCTGAGGGATGAAGGCTATGAGGTGACCGCTGTAGCCCGCGGGGAGGTCGCCGTAGAGAAGGCGGCCCAGGAATCTTTCGACCTGATGATCGCCGACATCAGGATGGACGGGATGGATGGCCTCGAAGCCATCGAGAAGACCCAAAATCTGCAGCCCAATATCGGTAGTCTGGTGGTCTCTGGATACGCTTCGGAACACGACACCGCAAGGGCTGAGCGCCTGCAGGTTGGCGGCTATCTCACCAAGCCCTTCAAGATGCGCGACTTGCTCGAGTACGTGCGAGAGCAACTCAAGGTTCGTGCCCCTGAGCAGAGTTCCACAAAGGAGCAGTTCGTCAGTCAAACGCTGGACTGGTCGTTTACGGCCTTGGCTAAGACCTTTGATGAAGCCCGAACCTTTCAGGGCTCGCTCCTGAGGGCATCGCGCACAGCCGAGGCCCTGTGCCATCATCTCAAGCTCTCCTCGCAGCGATGTCTGGCGGTTCGTTGGGCCACCATCATTGTGGGGGCTTCGAGGCAGCCCGGACTCGACGTCCCGGACTTCGTCCTGAAGCCGAATTCCCACTATCCGGAGCTATCGGCTCTGTTGGCGGAACTCACTCAAGAGTCCGACTCAGATGAGGTCACCATCGACACGGAGGCGGTCAAGCTCTCGCTTGAGATCGAACTGGATCTGGCTGGGGAGTTTCACACCTGTGAACGCTCACAGGATTATCAGATCGAACTGCTGGAGGCCTACCAGAGGATTCGCGAAGACCTCAAGTCTGAAGACGAACTCCCTCTCGAGGTCCGCTTGGGGTGGGCCCAGCAGAAGCGCAGTCAAAGCAGTCTGCTGGTCTTGGCCAAGACCTTGGAGCGCTCCGGCGACCTGGAGAATGCTAAGCGGGCCTTCACCTCCCTGTGGGAGGACCCATCGTTGCCTCGATGGCAGCTCGAAGGTGCCTTGGGATTGGCCAGAATGGCGCGCCAAGCCGGTCGTTTCGATGAGTGTCGCGGGGCTTGTCTCAAAGCCCTCAAGGTGGCTAAGGATTTGGGACCGTCGGCGCTGGCGGTCAGGGGCCTGGAGGCAGCGCTTTGGCTGGAGAGCCTGCAGACCCCAGAAACAGAAAAGGCGCTCCGGCTTGTTTCCCGGGCGATCAATCAGGTGGGTCTTAGGATACCTCAGGCTCTGGCTGCTCTGGCCCTGGAGTCTTCCGGTGGCCCTGCGCCCAGGGATGAGGATATCCACGCCCTCACCGTTCCTTCAGCGGCCAACGATCTGGAGCACTACATAGGCTGGCTGTTGCCCCATCTGTTCCAAAGAGCGCTGAGCGAGGATGGCAGACTGTATCCGGTCCTGATCCGTGTCGTTCGCGACTTTCCGAGAGATTTTCTGCGTTTGTTCAATCCCTCTTTGTGCCCGGAAGCCGAGCGAAAAGCCGTCGGGAAGGCCTTGCTCGCTGCGCGTCACCTACCGGAGTCGGTTCTGGAGGCTCTGCAGAGCGACCCGCTGGCTGCGGTCAAGGATTTGGGCCGAGAACTCCGCGCTCAAACCGAGGGTGGGTCGGCTCAGGAGATAGTCCGCATCTACTCCTTTGGCAATCTCGAAGTGGTGAACCAAGGCGAGGCACTCGACGAGAAGCTTTGGAAAACGAGAAAGGTCAAGTACCTGTTTGGCAAGCTGGCCAGCGATTGGGGCCACGGCTTTACCAGCGACCTGCTCATCGACATCTTTTGGCCTAAGGAGAATACTCGAAAGAAGAAGAACCTCTATTGGGCCATCACGGCCTTGAGGAAGTTCTTGCGTACGGCGGCTCCGGATTTTGCAGAGCCCCTTATACGCGAGGGCGATACCGTAGCGCTGGCTCCAGATTATCCGCGTTGGCACGACCTTGAAGAGTTTGAAAAAGCCGCTGCTTCCACCGTTGCGAATTTTGAAAAGAAGAACTTTGAGGCGGCTCTCACCTATGGTCGCATGGCGGTCCGTTTGTATCGCGGGAACTACCTTGAGGGCTGTTACTACGATTTTGCCGTGAGCCAGCGAGAGGTCTTATCGCGAACGTTGTTCGATGTCTTGCGCAAGTCGGCCAAGGCCTGTTTGGAGCTCAACTATCTCGACGAAGCTTTGGAGCACGCTACCCGGGCTGTGGATGAGGCGCCATTCTTGCAGCAGGGCCACGCTCTCAAGATGCGGGCCCACATCCGCTTAAACCAGGCCGCCCAGGCGATTCAGCAATTTCACGATCTGGAGCGATTGCTCCGACTGGAGTTTGACATCGAGCCTTCGACGGAGCTGTTGGAACTTTTTCATCGAGCCCGCCTGGGCTTTACTGATGCTTAGAGCCCAAAATGCTCCGCCGTTGTGAGAGCCGGGCCGGGAACTTGACAGAAAATACCGTGCCTTTGTCCGCTCGACTCTGGAAGCTGATCTCTCCTCGGTGACGATGGACGAGTTCGCGACAGACTGAAAGACCGAGCCCGGTCCCTTTCCCAAC
>CAZVVF010000533.1:0-4053 GCA_964630575.1 uncultured Burkholderiales bacterium
AGACGACCCGCTCCGAGGCGCCTTCTTGCGACCACCTCGCGAAGAACCTCGGGCCAGGCTTCTCGATCTTTTCGTAGCTCTTGCCTGCAACCGTATAGCGGTATCTCAGATCGGGAGCAACGGTTGGTCCCACGGGCGTGATGTGGTCGGTCGTGACTTCGCCCACCAAGCCCGAGTTCCAAGCCCAGATATAGCCAAACGCTATGCTGAGAGCGAGAAAGACGAGAGTGAAGACCCCACCCATCACCCAACCGGCATAGAGCCATCCTTTGGAGGAACCTTTGACCGGAAGCTCGGCTTTTTCAGCAGCGAGAAAGGCAGCGCTGGAGGCATTCCTCAGGATGAGGTCGGTGGTGTTTGGGAGGCGGCAATCCAAGTCTTTTAGCTCTCTCTTTTTAAGCATCGCGAAGCGCTCATTCCCCAGACTCTAGCGGACCCCTTGAAGCGCTTGGTAGAGCGGTTCCGGCGAAGGGGTCTCAAAAGCGCTGCTAGTTTCTCAACAAGGTGGAGGAGCGGTAGGTCTGTTCTCGACCGTCCTCGGTGCTCAGGCGCAGACTGACGCTCAAGACGCGTCCATCCCGTTGAGCGGTGAGGCTCTCCACGCCAGTTCCAACTCGTCTCCCATTTTGGGCGTATGAGTCAAGCGCTTTGGGGCCGCTGCCGAAGTCTTGAAAGGAGAGTTGGAGCGGGGTATGTTCGGTCGAGTGCCCTGGTGGAATCGGGACTTCCGTTCTCAGGACCTCCTTGGTCGCGGAATCCCGATAGAAGAGGACATATTTTCGGTAGAGGCTGTTCCCGTTGGCATCGATCTCGAAGGTGCCGGCAAGCGGTCCCCCCCGAGCTTCATAGATCGAGGGAAAGCTGATGGCTTGGACGGGTGTTGCCATCGACTCAACACCCAAGGCCGAGGACCCCTCAAGCTCCCGTTCTAGAGCTCTGAAGACGGTTTGGGCCGCACTGACCATTTCGCCTCGCGAGCTTGTCCTCTGCCAGGCGCGGGCCGTCTGGTTCCAAGCCGTGAAGAGAAGGGTTGTGAAGAGCAGGAAGATTCCACCAACAACGATGACCTCTATGAGAGAGGTGCCGTGGGCTATTTTTTGACGACGGTCTCTAATGAGGTCAACCTTTGCTTTCCTTCATAGATCTCCACTACCAGAGAGAAGAGCCGTTCGTCCATGGCAACGCTGTTGACGACGACGGTGTACCCATCGGCACTCACAGGATAAGGCGGTGGAGGGAAGCCGTCGAGTTGAGGAGTTGGAACAGACCCGTCAAAGAGACCCGCCACAAGAGGTACATTCCGCTCCTTGACCCGTTCGATCTCTTCTCGCGCCAGGGCTCGGACTACGGAGACCTCTTCGGCTCTCTGAAAGCTCTGAAGGGATCCGATCATGACATAGAAGACCGCTAAGAGAATCAGGGTCGTCAGACCCAGAGCGAGAACGATCTCTAGGAGTGTGAAGCCAGAATGGCAGGCCTTTGTTTCGGCAGGGGCCTTCAGCGGTTGACCCATCGTTTTATGTCCAAGGTACCGCTGCCTTCGAGGATGAGCACTCCTCGGTCGAAGAGTTCCTCTACGAATGTGACTCCGCAGTTCCCCTGTAGGGAGAGATCGCCCGGATGATAAACTTTTCCGCCGTCGGTCAGCGTTCCGACTCCCGGATTGCCGTTGACCACGAGCGCCCCTTCAATATTGACATCCGATTTGACCACCACAGCTCCCTCGGCGTAGACGAAACCTTTGAACTCAGCAGAGCCGATTCGGTCAAAATCCAACTGGTTGATCATACCCAAGACCCTGCGTTGAGTTTCGATTCTGGTGGGAGTACTCGCCGAGTTCGCCGACTGGACCGAGTCGAACAGACCACCACTTGTGAAGGGGTCCCAGGTACTAAAATCGTCAAGCACCTGAAAGGTGCCGTTCGTCGCATGGTTGTTGTTGCGGTCATACCGAGTGTCTCGAAAGAGATCGTCGATCATATCCATCTTCGCGCTCAGAAAGGCTTCGGTACTGCCGGTGGTACCTGGGCCGATGAGAGACTTGAGATATCCGCTGGAATTCGTGTGCCGGTTTCGTGTGCCGGTGAAGACCGTTTGGCCTAAGGCCGTTCCGTTTTCATGCTCGGTGATAATATTCTGGACGGTGTCGAACTCGATGTCATTGAGATTGAAGAAGCTCGACAAGCTGGCGGGGTCTGCCGTTCCCTGGGCTTCGATCAGGCTCTCGATCTTCTGAAGTCCCCAGCGGAGGTCTTCCAAATGCTCGGCAGCGAGAGGGTCGCTAGCAGCCAAAGAATCGAG
This sequence comes from uncultured Burkholderiales bacterium, assembly GCA_964630575.1. GTDB lineage: Bacteria > Vulcanimicrobiota > Xenobia > Xenobiales > JADMJV01 > JAEXNA01. Next base: position 2,302 of record CAZVVF010000533.1, read on the forward strand.
ATAGGCCTGTCCGTCAAAACCCTTGACGATGAGGTGGCTCTTGGTGAGAACAGCCACATAGTCTTCGGAGTTGGCACTGACCCTGGAATCACCGTACAACTCTGTCTTGCCCCCCACGATAAGGGCACCCGTTCCCCTTACGGAACCGTTGATCTTCAGGGCACCAGCAACGTGGATTTTGGCGTTGCCTTCAAGCACTAGGTCGCCGTTGATGGTGACGTCGCCGGGGTAGTAGCGCTCCCCTGATACGGTGAGCGGTCCAGGAGCCGTTGGGATCGCTGGACTGGGTAGGCCGACACTATCGGCGAGTAGAGCGTCGATATTGGGCTTTGACAACAGCCGAGGTGGGACGCCTTCCTCCACACCGCCAACGGTATTCGTACCGCTCAGGACGACGGACCCTGGAGAGCCACCGGAGCGAATCGTGCCAGAGACCTCCAGAGAGGCACTCGGATTGGGTCCGGAATTGGTGTAAGAGACGAGAACTCCGGGGGCGCTTGAGTTTGTATGAAGGTCAACGGCGACGCCCGATGGGTCGTAGAGTGTTGGGTGTCCACCGATCTTGATATTTCCATCGAGCTCGATTTTCCCAGTAGAGGAGATGGCCAGGTCTTTGGGTAGGCGAGAGCCGTAAACCACCTGGGCTTCAATGGTGCGCTGAGCTAGGCCTGAGCGTCCTGTCACGATCAAAAGGGCGTTCCGGGCTGGGAGTGTGCCGGGTCCGTGGTAGCTCGCGACTGAGGCTAGGCCTCCTAAATTGTTGATGGACTCGCGACTGGTGGCGGTGCTGGGGTCCGAGGCGAAGCTCAAGGAAAAGGAAAAGTTTCCACTGGGCAAGGGTTGATCAGAGAAGCCAGCGACCCAAGTTGGGTCCTTCTCTAGCTCAGCCATGGCGATAGCGAGTCCAGCCTCGGCGGCATAGAGGGCTTGCTGTTGGGCAAGGCTTTGTTGGGAGACGAAGAGCTGATTGCGGCTCATCGTTAAGAGAGTCGTGATGAGAATCATGATGACCGAAAGAACCAACAGTAGGTAGATGAGGGCGAAAGCTCTTGGCCGTCTAGGACGCCGTTTCTTGACCTCGGTCATTGTAGGGTTTTTCTGTCAACCCAAGAGACTTCCTCCGTGGGGTCCGTGGCTCGCTTCCAAGGAAGCTTCGAGCGGTGGTTGTGACCAACAGAGACTCTCTGAGAGTGGCCTTCGACGACCTGTCGCCTGGAACACGTTATCAGGCGACAGGTCTTTGCCGTAGAGGGTTTTCTAGGAACCGGTGTGGCTCACTCTTACATAGCTCTTTTCGGGGTCGTTTTTGACGTGAAAGTGCTCGTCTACTGTATTAAATTCTAGGAATTGAAGGGACCCTGTGTAGGACTCTTTCATGTGAATCTCGGTTTTGTCGTCCTGCACTCGAGCGTCCAGCTTGGCCCAGGCTGGTTGCTCGGTGTCGTAGACAGCGTCTACAGTTGTTCCATTGAAGTCGAGGTCCTCGACGGCCACAACGTCGGGGCGCTCATTCTTGTCGGCAGGTGTGCCTTCCAAGGAGATGAGGGTTTTCTTGATATCCTGAAGAGAAGCGTTGTAGGTGTTGAGGGTTTGGGCGGCGGCTTGATGGGATTCAAATTTGTCGAGGTCTTCGACATCCTGGGGATCAGGGTAGAACTGGCCGTCTTTTTTGTAGAGGCGAAAGTCTTCTTCAGCGGCTGGTCTAGGAGCCCTCGAGCGACAAGAAGAGAAACGGTTGAGTATATTTTTGAG
>CAZVVF010000534.1:0-4040 GCA_964630575.1 uncultured Burkholderiales bacterium
CAACAGCAGGATCGAACCTATGATCGTCGAGGACATCGCACAACTTGCACGACTTTTTGCCAAGGGCCCGGAGCGAGCACTCAAAGAAGAGAGTCCGACCGATCTGGTCAACTCTTTCCAATGGTGTCGGCGCCACGGACTGGGCCCCTGGTTCTTGTCTTTTCTCCCTTCGCAGCAATGGGCCCCAGAGGCGCTCCGACCGAACGTCGGTGAGTTCTACGCAAAGCTCTGGCTCCAGACTCAGCGCCGTCTCGCAGAAATGAAGAGGGTCTTTACGGCTTTTCAGGCTGAAGGCCTAGATTGCTTGGTCTTCAAGGGGGCGCTTTGGAGCCGCCAATTTCACAGGACTCTCCAGGCCCGACGACCTGGCGACCTCGACCTCTTGGTTCGCAAGCAAGATTTTCGAGCCGCTATGACGCTCTTGCAGGGGCTCGGCTACACCCAGTCGGGGCACTTGATAGCCGGTCTGCCGGCCTTCTGCTTCTTTGAGCACGGTCTGGATTTCGTAGGCGAGAGAGTCGCGGTGGACCTGCATCACAATGTGGCTGTTCACCCAACCCTGAAGCTGGATTCGGAGGCCCTTTTTGAGAGCCGAGTTGAGGTCGAGATAAACGGTACTGTCTATGCCACCCTCAGCCCCGTTCGTTGCTTGCAGGCGAACCTCTTGGGCATGATCCGTGACGCGGGACTCTCCAAGCTCAGACTCAAGCAGGTCGTAGACACTTGGGCGATGCTGGATCTGCCCTCACAAAGGCTGGACGAGTTGCTCTCTCTTGCCGACTCAGACGGTAGCCTCAAGCCCTGCTGCAAAGCCCTGAGCGTGTGCTTGGGCCTACTCTACGATCAGAGCTTGCCGGAGCGATTCGATATTCTGCCCTACAGAATGGGGAGAATCGAGGCCACAGAGTTCTTGCGCAAGGAGCGCTGGCTGCAGAACAAGTGGTGGTCGTGGTGCGCTATGGAGGGGCCGGTTTGGCAGTCGGCAGCGTTCTGGTTGACCGGGCTCCCGGTTCGCCTGGCCGCCTTCCGCTGATCAGAGCCGGCCTAGCTGGACGACAGTCGCCTGAGAAGAGAGGTGGCCGCGACCTTGGGGCAGTCTCTTTCGGACTCCAAAAACTCAGCACCTCGGGAGAGAATGGCTAGGCGGTGAAAGGCGAGCGCTCGTTTCTCTTTCTTGATGTATCTCGTTTTTAACAGTCTCTGCAGCCCCGTTCCGGTGGGCAAGACTTTGGGTCGCCAACGGCTGCCCGGGCGAAACCGTATGAAGCCGATAAGAGCCACCGGTAGGTTCAGCGCTTCGCTGTGGCCCGGTCCCAACCTCGAGTCTGTGGAAAAGCAGGGATGTATGGCACCGCTCTTGTCGATGAGCAAATGGCGTTCCGCGATAAGGCGACAGCCCTGATCCACGAGATGCTTGGTCAAAACCCAATGCCCGCCGTTCTTCATCCTCGCCAGGACTAGGATTCGTCCTTTGTACTCCACCACCGACGCGGCCAGCGCCACGCCGTCGAAAGCCTGGCAATAGTTCGACTGTAGGCTCTTCGCTAGGGCTTGTCGGCATTGCTCTAGGGTGAGTTCCGATAAGATGAGGTGTCCGTTGACTCTCATCTCAAAGCCCTGCTTTCGCTCGCGCACGAGGTAGCGAATGTCGGCCTCTGCAACCTCGGACCAGACTGAGTTCACAGGCCGCGCTCGGGCTAGAAGAGAGCGGATAGAAGCCTTGGCCTTGAGTTGGATCGTTTGGCCTTGTTGGGACCAACGGAGTGTCGCTGGAAGGGGGAGTGGCTGGCTGGAGGGCGGTTCGAGTGTGGACTCGACCCGCTGGCGCTCGGCTCGGCTCCAACCCGAAACCAGGAATCTTCGGTGGAGCCTTCCACTGCGGTCGGCACGCGGCAAGTCCTTTCCGAAACGGGCGAAGAACTCGTCGTCTGAGAGCTTCCGTGGGCGCTGAACAACCTCGCGCCACTGAGCGATTTCGTCTTCTGATACGAAGCGCTCAACCTGGGGCGTGAGAGGCTCAAAAAAGGGAGCGTACAAGTCGATGGTCGCTTTTTGGAAAACAGACCTCAGCAAAATATAGTTGTTGGCCTGGAACCTCCCGTGCGGCATCTTCCAGCGGTTTTTCCCCTTTGTGGTGGCGCTCTTGTGACCCACTTGGGCGGTCGTGACACAACAAACCCCCAGGCCGGCAAGCCACGCGCGGATAGAGAGATCCTGTTCGTCGAGACCCCAGACCCCCAGGAGAGGGCAGAAGCCTCCGAGTCTCTCGTAGGAGGCTCGGCCGATCATGTAGCAGGCGCCCAGAACCATGGGGACAGGTTGTAGCCGTCGCCTCGGTTTCTCGCTCCGAGGGCTGAAGCTGAAGGCGCTGGTTTTGTTTTTCCAGAGGAAGTTCGCGCCATACGAAAAGACGCTCTTGAGGTCATACTCTCGCCAGGGACTGCAGAGCAGAGACCCGCAATCGACGTGAGCCAACATCTGGTCGAGCCAGCCCTGGCCAAAGGACATATGGGGATCCATGATGACAAAGACGTCGCCGGTGGCCTGGGCGCAGCCGATTCTTCGAGAGGGGCAGACGCCCAGGGATACAGGATTGCGAAGAACGGTGACCTCTGGGTCTTGATAGTTGACGGGCTGGACACTCCCGTCATCGACAACGATGATCTCCCGCCAGCCATCCGGCACGGTCTGCTGAATACCCTGAATCGTTGCGTGCAGGTAGCGCAGCGGCTCGTTGCGGCTGGCGATGATAAAGGAGACTCGGCGCTTCATTGTCTCAAGAATGCTAAACTGCGTTGAGTCCTCCTCTTTCGGGAAGGTCGCCATGGCTGGCTTTGGAAGGGAGTTACTATGTCCAACGATTCTCCACTGCTCCAGCTGGACGGTTCCCTCTGCCGTTTGCACAGGGACTCCGAGATGCTCTGCCTCGATCACGGAGAGAAGATGGCGCTCTGCCCACCGAGAGAGGCCTGGGAGAAGGTGGCGCAGGGCGCTTCGGTGAGCGAGCTCAAGAGGATCGTAGGGGACGACCCCCAGGCTAAGGGGCGTTTTTTTCTGATCGTGGGGTACTTGCTCCGTTCAGGGCTCCTCTATGAGACTCATCTCTGGCACGAGAAGCCGTTTCTCAGGCGTTGGATAAGCCATGGGTTTGAGCCGAAAAAGCCTCAGACTTTTGAGGGACCGCTGGTTCTTTCGAAGTACGCCTATCTGAGAAACTCCGATGGTCTGGCTCTGCTGGAGTCTCCCTGTTCTCGCGCTCGCATTCTCTTGCTGCAACCCGGGCTGGAGTCAGGGCTCTTTGCTGCCCACCATGCGATCGAGGATCCCTTGACTCGCCTGCTGTACGAAAGTGGATTCTTGGTTCAGGAGGGGCTCACAGAGAGACCCGACCAGCTCCGGTGGGAGTTTCACGATCTTCTTTTTCACGTCCGCAGTAGGCCCGGTCGACACCATAGTCCCCGGAGGCGTGGTCCTGAGTCGGAAGTGCTCCCGATGCACAAAGAACCGAATCGAGAGGCTTGCCAGCCTCTTTCCCCGGTTGACCTCGACGAGGTCGAGGCGCGTGACCCAACCTTGAATCAGGTTCTCAGAGCCAGGGCCAGCCGTCGCGAGTCGAGCCATCCTCAGTTCTGCGAAGCTCAACTCTCCGAGTTCTTGTATCGCACGGGCAAGGACGAGGGTGGTCGACGGCCCTATCCTTCAGGCGGTGGGCGCTACGAATTGGAACTCTACTTGAATGTTCGAGAGTGCGAGGGGATCGACCCGGGACTCTACCGTTACTCGCCTGATAGCCACGGTTTGGAGAGGTATCCCGCCTCGCAGAGGGTGCTCCAGCAGCACCTCCAATTCGCCGCGAATGCAACCGGCGCCAACAAGGTTCCGCGCGTCTTTTTGATCTACTCGGCAAAGTTTCAGAGAGTGAGCGCCCGTTACCGATCGATCGTCTACGCTCTCGTGCTCAAACACGTGGGGGTGCTGATGCAGACGATGTACCTGGTGGCCCAGGCCATGGATATCCCGTGCTGCGCCATTGGCACCGG
>CAZVVF010000535.1:0-4039 GCA_964630575.1 uncultured Burkholderiales bacterium
GAGGCTCAAGAGCCCGTGACACGCCTATAGGAGCGCAAGCAAGCGTTGAGGCCTGAAGTGCCTTAACGCTTCTTTAACCTTCGCGGGGTAGATTGACCCTATGCTCACAACACTTCGACCACAGTCAAAATTCCAATCCCCCCCGGCCCGGCGCGATTCTAAGCCAGGGCCCGTTGAGTCAAAGCCAGAGACGAGCCACTCGGTAGACCTTTTCCAAGCGAACTGCTCCCCTTCCAAGCCCGGCCTAGGACGGCTTCTCGCCTCCGCTTCCGCGCTGGCCCTGAGCGTTGGTTCCCAAACCGCTCAGGCAGCCGAGACCGTCCTCGAACAACAAGCCCTCGCCGAGGCTCAAGAGATCGATCTGGTGCTCTCCTCGACTCGAGCAGCCGACACCGTCGTCGACCCCCTGCTAGGGAAGAAATGGACCACTCCCGATACTCTGATGGGTAAAGACGGAGGTAAAAAGTTTCATTTCGCCGAGGGCGCCATGGAGCGAGTCACAGCCAAACACGTTACCTCGGAAAAGCTACCCCCCGGTGCCCCCAGACTCACAGCCCGAGGGGTCGATCCCAATCAATCCTCCAAGCGATATCCCGAAGGGCAGCTGGGATGGCGGCTGACCGAACCCTTTAAAGAGTGCACATCGATGGCTGGTGACGGAACCTGTCTGGAAACGGAGTGGAACGCCATCACCTATCAAAATCTCTCTTGCCTCTACACCAACGAAAGCACGGGAGAGGTGGTGAGGGTCCTACACCGCTCTACGGCCAACAACAACACCTCCCAGATGGACCGGAGCGTGTGCGCCGGGCACCGGCTGGTCAAAGACTCTCAGGGATTCTATGGCCCAGTGCAAACCGACGAGTCAGGGAAAACGCTCTACGTCAATCCCCTTGTCATCGTGAGCATGGAAACGGTCCAATAGCACCCCTTGAGCCCAGGCGGTTCGCTATAGGAACTCGTTGCTGAATTCCGAAGGACCCGAAATGTCCTCAAAACGCTTGGGAGAAGAGGTTTGCCTCAACCGGCAAGTCCGAGGCCAAGGACCCCCTAAAGTTGCCGCGCGCGATGCATCCAAGGCCCTATTCGACAACACTGACAATGATCGCTCCACCCGAATCGAGAGGCACAGCCCCGCGCAGGCCTCGGAATGGCTCTTTCAGCCCCTACAACACAGATGACACGCCCATCCTTTCTTGAAGCAGCCAGAGCCCTTTCTGAAAGCGGCGCAGAGCAACTCTCTGCGGTGCTAGAAAAGGTACCTTTTGGAGTCTATATCGACCACCCCACGCGGGGCTGTACCTACGTCAATCCTGCCCTCATGGAGATGTACGGTCACGGCTGGGAATCGCTTCGAGGGTTCGGTTGGGCCCACTATGTCCTGGAGGGGGACGTGGACCATCTCCAACGCGCCATCCATAAGTTCGAGCACACCCGAAGCTCGATCGATATCACCTTCCGAATACGAGCCTCTGAAGACGCCCCTATCCGCTGGCTCAATGCCAGGGTCGAAGCCGTTGTCGGAGAGCAGCAAGAGCACCTTGGTAGCATCGGAATTGTGCAGGATATCACCAGCGAGATCGAGCGCGCAGAACGCCGCGACGAGGAACAAAAACTGGAGGCCGTCGGACAACTCTCGGCCAGATTGGCCCACGACTTCAACAACCTTCTAACAGCCATCATCGGCAACACCGAACTCCTAGCCTTAGACATCGAAAGTGAGAGTGGGCAAGAACGGCTTCACAGCCTGAACTTGATCTTTGATCAGGCCCAGAATCTCACATCCCAACTCCTAACGATTTCCAGTCGAGACATCTATCAACCCTCCACACTGGAGCTCGACAGCGAACTCGCAAGACTCGTCTCGCTCCTCAAAACCACCGTCGGAGCAGGGGTCCATCTCGAACTTCAATTCTCAGCCGCAGGCTCGCACGTTCCCCTGAACTTCTCCCAGTTGGGCCAAATTCTGATCAATCTAACCTCCAACGCACGCGACGCCGTGGGGGGCAAAGGTCACGTCGTGGTCTGCACAAAAGCCGACGCGACAAGAGCCTACATCACCGTGCGAGACGACGGCGACGGAATGACACTGCCCACTATCCAACGAGCCTTCGAACCCTTCTTTACGACCAAAGAAAAGGGGCGGGGGACCGGCCTTGGCTTGGCCACAGTCCAGAGCATCGTAGAGTTCGTCCGTGGAGAGGTCACCATCTCCAGCGAGCCCAATCACGGAACCACCGTCACCGTAGCCCTCCCCCTTGTGAACCCCCTCCCCGACTCGATCAAACTCGGCGCCACCGAAACCCCTAGAGTGGTACCCGGCACCGTTCTCCTTGTGGAGGATGATGACGCGGTGAGGCAATCTCTGTCTTACGCCCTGGCTCTGGTCGGCTACGAGGTGGTCGCTGCCGCCTCAGTCGCTGAGGCTCGTCAACGCGTCGCGCAAGTTTCCCATCTCGATGTCGTCGTCTGCGACATCATGCTTCCCGACGGACTGGGAACCGATCTCCTCAAGGAACTCCGTGCTCAGTGGCCCGATCTACCGGTGGTATTCAATTCCGGGTTCACAGCCGGTGCTACAGAGCAAATGTCTACCCTCGATAGAAAAAATTCTTTGTTCGTGGCGAAGCCGTTTAGAGCGAGAGAGATCGTCGACGCCATCGCCACGCTGACACGCCCCCCGGTCGAAGGCTAGGCCCTAAAAGAGCCGCCCCTGGGTTTGTGCCCCGTCGTGGCGAACTGCTTTCTGACAGGCTCATCCCGGACAAAAAGGGTGAATGCCCCTATCTTTTCTATCCGATATGGAGTCTAATCGGGGTATGCCCAGTCAAACTTTATCGAATCAGGGACTGTACGAGCTGCAATCTCACAAGGAGGAGCGCCTCAACGTCCTCACCCACGGACTCGGCTTTCTCCTAAGCCTGCTAGGTCTCGGCCTGCTCCTAACAGCTACCAAAGATCAGGGCCCAGGTGTTCGCATGGTCTGTTGGCTCTACGGGCTCAGCCTCGTGCAGCTGTTCGGGGTCTCCACGTTCTACCACGCATGCCCGAGTGTTCAGCTCAAGAAGAAGGCTAGAATTCTGGATCACTGTGCCATCTACATTCTCATCGCCGGAAGTTACACGCCCTTTATGGCCATCACCCTCAACGACTGGCGAGGCTGGGCGGTACTTGGAGCGGTTTGGACATTGGCCATCCTGGGCGTTCGTTACAAACTCACCAGCGACTCGCCGTTCGGAGCCGGCTCCCTGGTTCTCTATCTCTGTATGGGCTGGCTTATACTTCTCGTTTGGCAACCGCTAGTCGCGAGTTTAACAGGTTGGGGACTAGGCTGGCTCGTTGCCGGTGGCGTCATCTATTCGCTAGGGGTTCCGTTCTACGCTTGGACCTCCCTCAAATATAGCCACAGCATCTGGCACCTCTTCGTGTTGGCCGGTGCCGCCTGTCAATATGTCTCTGTACTCTTCTACGTGCTGTAGAGCCGAAGACACGAGCCGAGAGCAGCCTCTCGGGGTCCGAGGCCTGGAGACTCCGCCTCAGGATAACGGTTCGTCGAGGTGAGCCTTGCTCGCCTGAAACAACCCCCAACGATGTTCGCCGGACTTTGCCCGCTTCAACTTTGCCAACCAACTCGTCTTGAGCTCCTCTCCTTCGAGAAGACTTGGCATGAGAGTCTCGATCCGACGAAGTTCTCGATCCAGAATATCGATGAAGCGGTCGCTGAGGTCCGAGCTTGAGACGCCCTGAAATCCCGAATCACGGAGAATTCTCTGGTAGTCATCCAGGGTCAAAAGGTGGTAGGAACGTTGCTCAACGTAGTTGCAAAACTCTTCCGACCAGGGTGGACTCCCACAGCAATAGTCGGTAAAAAGAAGCCGACCACCCGGCTTGAGACAACGGTGTAAAACCCGAAAGAGGCGACCTCGGTCCGCGATGTGCATAAACGCATCTCGGCTGTAGACCGCGTCGTATTGACCGGGCCTGTCCAACTCCAAACAGTCCCCCAGGGCTAAGCGAACTCTGTCCTCTAGCCCCCTTT
>CAZVVF010000536.1:0-4037 GCA_964630575.1 uncultured Burkholderiales bacterium
CCCCTATAGCAACGTGGTGGACCAGTACGGCCAACCCGTTGACGCTCCGGGCAACAACGGATGGAGCGTTAAGAACGTGAGTTGGGTCAACGACAAATAGCCCCAAAGACTCTCCTCAAGAATCAATAGACGTCGGTCAAAACGCCGAACTTCAAGAGATTCTCCTTCACCCCAAAGGGCCACATCCGACCGTAGACCGACTCGTCTTTCGAATCCAAGAAACGGCCGGTCTCGTGGTCGAACCGAAGGTGATGCCAATAGAGGAGAGTTTCGTCTAGCTCTACAGACTGCTCCCCCTTGACCAGAGTGACCTTGACGACGGGTGCGAACTCGGTCTTCGTCTCTCGCCCTGAGAGGACTTGTCGCTGCTTGCGCACCTGCCGAGTTCGGGAACTATACTTGCCAGTGCGAATCGTTTGCTGCTCGCTGTATGTCTCATAGTCGTAGGTGGGAACAGTGTAGTCGTGGTGGGCGATCTCGTGAACCACAACGCGGACGGCGAGATCGGCCTCATCCTCGGATGAGACGAGTTCAATCTCTACACCGCAGGAGCGAATGAGCCCGAGGACCATTTCAGGAACCGTGAAGTGGAGATAATCCCTGGGGGTTCCCGCCTTGCGAACCCCCTTCACATCCAGCCACACACGGAGGTGGTCAGCCCCGGCGATGAGGTCCTTCAGCAAATCCCTAGAGACCAGTCCCTCCACAGCCAAAGCTTCCAAATCGTCAAACTTACTGGCCCAACTCTGCATAACCAGGTCGGCCTGCCCGGGGGCAAAGAGCGAGGGAAAGTTCATGAGACAATAGACCAGAGCTTGCGAGACATCGCGGTTGTTTTGCTCCAAACTCGCCGTGTATTCTTGCACGATTTGCCGGGCCTGCTCAGCGCTCAAGAGTCCGGTCATCAGTCCGGACGAGGCATCCGGCTTCAGCGCTGGCCTCTCCACCCACTCCAAGCGATGCCAGGGTTGCGGGTCGGCCTCACCGAGGAGACAGGCGAGCAAAAACTGGTGAGTCTCTGGGTCTTGCCAAAGCTCTTCCAAGCGAACACCCTGTCTCAGCAAAGAAGCCAGGATGACCCGAGCCGCGCGAGGCCAAACCAAGAGGTGCGGTCCCGAGGTACGAGCCAGGGACCTGAGCAGCGCTTCATCATCTAGGATCCAAACCCCGGATTGAGAGGCGAATATCTCCTCGTCAAGCTCGACTCGAGGCTTTTCTCCCAATCGAGAGATGCCGAGCCCCCCGTGGAGAGTTTCAAAGCGAACGATCTGGTATCGTCCCCAGCCCGTCGTAACGAGCCACAGGCCGAGCAAACAACCACCAGCCCACAACAGAGACACCCCGCGAAGCAGAGAACCGTAGCGCGTCTTCTTGACCCAGGGTTTAGTCCCCAGCAAGATAGCGATCGCCAGCACAGCCCAAACCGCTAAGCTCAAAATGTTATCGTTGAAAACCCCCCATTTCCCTCGATCGTACACCAGGTGTCGCTGAAACACGAGGACGCAAGTCAAGACCAAGGCGGGTAAAGAAGCGAAAATTTCCCAGCCCAAAATCGGGGGAGTCCCGGTGGGACTCTGGTCAGACTCTTGCGACACCTGTTCAACCTCTCAATCTCGTTCGAACCAACTCTTTTCTAACTTCTGGGAAGGAACATCCTCCCTGGCAAAGGGAACGCGGACAAAATCTGCCAATCTTTAGTGGGTGAAAGCCCTACTCATCATCAATCCCAAAGCAGGTCGACGCAAGAATTCACCACTGCCCGAGATTCAACGAGCCTTCGCCTCTCAAGCTCAGTTCAAACTCGACGTCTACCAAACCACCGGTCCGGGTGATGCCACAGTAGCCGCTCGTCAGGCTTCACTCGACGGCTATGATCTCGTGATTGCAGCCGGCGGCGATGGCTCCATTTTCGAGGTCGCCAACGGATTGATTGGGAGCGAGTGTGCCCTCGGTGTCATTCCCGTCGGTACGGAGAACGTTCTGGCGCGCGAAATGGGGATTCCCCTGATTCCAGAAGCGGCGTGTCGCCACATGATCGCCTGCTCACCGCGAATCGTTGATACCGGTACACTAGGCGACCAACATTTCGTTTGCTTTGCCGGCATTGGATTCGATGCCCACATAGCCCATCGCTTGCCCTCTGAGCGAAAAAAACGATTCGGGGCCTTAGCCTACTTCCTGACCTCTGCTCAAAGAATCGGTTCCTACCGCAAGGAGCCTCACCGGGCCAAAATCACACTGGATGGAAAGACCTTGGAAATGGAGTTTCTCATCCTCGTGGTGAGCAACATCAGGAGTTATGGTGGGGGACTCATCCCGGCCCCCAAAGCACGAATCGACGACGGTCTCCTCGATGTCTGCATGTTCCCGATGGCCAACTACCTCGATACCATGAAGCAGATGCTGGCAACGACAAAGGGGAAACAGGTCGAACTGCCTGGTGTGGAATATTTCCAAGCCCGAGAGATCCTCATTGAAACCGACCCCAACGAGCAAGTTCAACTCGATGGGGACGCCTGGCCCGGTTCGAGTCCCTGTCGTATTGCGGTCGCTCCTGGCAGCCTGAAAGTCCGATTCTAGGGCGCCTCTGGCTTCTCTTGGAGGACAACCGAAATCCCCAAGCAGGCCCTGGCGCAACTTCGACAAACCCAAACAAATGGATAACTGCACCTATAAGCGATTGATAGAGGGAAACCAAAATTGGGTAGACCTGACGAACCAACAGGACCCGGAGTTTTTCAAAACTCTCGAATCGGCCCAAAAGCCAAAGGTTCTGTGGATAGGCTGCGCCGACAGCCGAGTGCCGGCCAACCAGATAACCTCCACCCTCGCAGGCGAGATTTTTGTTCACCGAAACGTGGCCAATGTTGTGGTCCACACCGACATGAGTTGCCTTACCGTTCTGGAGTATGCCATCAATGTGCTAAAAGTCGAGCACGTCATTGTTTGTGGGCACTATGGCTGTGGAGGCGTGCTAGCGGCCATGGGGCGCGAGCACTACGGTGTGATCGACAACTGGCTATGCCACATCAAAGACGTCTATCGATTGCACGACAAAGAGCTCGACGCTATCGAGGACGAGCACCAGCGAGGCCGACGCTTTGTGGAACTCAATGTCATCGAGCAGGTGCTCAACGTCTGCAAGACCTCAACCGTTCAAAAAGCCTGGCGGGAGTTCGAGCGCCCCCACATTCACGGTTGGGTTTACGATCTCGGCAACGGACTCATCAAAGACCTCAATGTCAACATCACCGATTTTGAAGACCTTCGCCGAATCTATCGCTTCGAGCTATAGCGGCTCCCCCTTTCATCGACCCCATATTCCAGGATACCGTGGCTTCCCCAGAATGAGCCACCAGGAGCTTGACGCGCTACCGGGCCAAACCGGTTTGCAGTCCTTCCCCGCAACCTCCCATCTCTCATCCGGAGGAGTTCATGAGCCAGATTTACACCATCATCGACATGGAGACCACCGGGGTCGGAAGTGACGACCGAATCGTTGAGATCGGGATGATTCAGTTTGACACCGAGGGGCGTGAGTTGCGCAGCTTCGACACTCTCGTTCAACCCGAACAACCGGTTCCCAACACTAGCCTGCACGGAATAGACTCCAAAATGCTCGAACGCGCTCCCACCTTCGCCGGTATTATCGATGTTGCGGAGAGCTTTCTTTCCCACTCTGACCTGGTGATGGCCTTCAATATCAACCTGGATTGGCGAATGCTCCAATACGAGTTCTCCCGGCTCAAGCGCCCCTTGCCAACCCAGAGTCAACTCTGCCTCACCGATCACTTTCGCAAGGTTGCTCCTCGGGCACCACGACGGATCAAGGACCTCTGCTCCCACTATGATGTGGAACTCAAGAACCCGCATCACTCGCTCTCGCGCGTGCGCGCCGTGCACGAGGTCCTGTGCCAGCTGCCAGCCTGGCTACCCGCCGGCGAGTCACACGTCTCCCCAAGCGCGTTGCACAAGAGAGTCGTCGCTCCGTCATGGACTAGAAATGACTGCCGAAATCCCGCACGGATCACCCCGCC
>CAZVVF010000537.1:0-4029 GCA_964630575.1 uncultured Burkholderiales bacterium
AATGGGCTCATGTGGCCAATGGGTCTCGCCTGAATGGTGGCCCCTTCCGGAGTAGAATTGGCAGCAGCAAAGTTTCGAGTGGACAAGCTCTTGGTTGAACGGGAGCTTGTGGAGAGCCGTGAACAGGCCCAACGCCTGGTTATGGCTGGGTTCGTGTTCGCCAATGATCAACGCATGGTCAAGCCTGCCCAACTGGTCAAGGGGGATTCTGTTCTGGAGGTTCGCGGGGCCGCCTGTCCTTACGTTTCGCGTGGCGGACTCAAGCTGGAAGGAGCTTTGGACTCCTTCTCCATCGACCTCAAAGGCTTGAACTGTCTGGATTTAGGTGCCAGTACCGGCGGGTTCACCGATCTGATGTTGCAGCGTGGCGCTCAGCGGGTCACAGCCGTCGACGTGGGCAAAGGACAACTGCACTGGAAACTGCGCCAGGATGAGCGAGTCGTGGTTTTGGAAAAGACCAACGCTCGATACCTCACTCGCGATCAGTTTTCTGGACCCTTCGACTTTTTGACCGGGGACCTCAGCTTTATTGGGCTTCATCTCATTCTTCCGGCGGCCTTCGCTCTGAGCGGCCACGGGGGGCAAGCGGTGTTTTTGGTGAAGCCTCAGTTTGAGGCGGGAAGAGCGCAGGTGAGTCGAGGAGGAGTCGTGCGGGACCCGAGGGTTCACCGTGAGGTTCTTTTAAGGGTCTTAGGGGAAGATTACAGTAGATTCGGTTTTGCTCTGTGTGGCTTGATGGCGAGCCCGCTCAAGGGGCCCGCAGGCAATATCGAGTACTTGGCTCATTTTCGGAACGGAGTCGTCGATCCGGAATTCTGTTTCGAGGAGAGTGTGGACAAGGCTCTGGCGAAGGTTCGGAGCCAGAAGGTTGCTCAGGGGCATGAATAAGGACGCAAAGATAGGCTTGCTGACGGTAGGGATTCTACTCGGGCTGATGCTGTACAACAGCAGTCGCGGTCGGGATCTGTTGACGTTCAACGACAAGGTGGGACTCTTGTTCACTCAGGTTCACGGCCTGAGGGCTGGAGACCCTGTGACCATTGGTGGAGTCCCGGCCGGTCGCGTGGTGAGCATCGATTTTGCCCCTGACGAAATTCAGGAGACCTTCGTTCCCATCACGGGTGGCACAACTCTCGTGCGGGCGATGGTCGAGTTGGATGGGGGGCGAAAGATACCCAAGGAATCGACCTATATGATCCGGGTCGATCTCAACGGGCTTCGGTGGCTCGATATCACCTTCAGTCCGTCAGATGCTCTCATCGGTCCCCAGGACAATTTTTTTGCCGAGGAGGCTTTTGGTCAAGACGACCAGATGCAACGGACCATTCAGACCTTCAAAACCTTGAGTGAACAGACCGAGATCCTGCGCGCTCAACTGGCCGATCCAGAGTTTATGCTTTTGACCAAGGACACCGCTTCCAACCTTCGCTTCTATAGCCGTGAAATGGTGGCCGCCAGCAGTGAGGCTCCGGCTCATCTGGCCTCGTTGGAAGAGGGACTCGACCAGCAGGAGATGGCCTTGCTGCAAGAGCTGCAGGCCTTTGACGACAAGATGGCTCAAGTCTCTCGCCGCATGACTGAGATGGCACCACAGTTGAGTGAGACGATTCAAGGTTGGTCCAATCGAATGGAGCGGCAGAGCGATCGTTTGAGCGCCACTCTAGAGATGGCCAGTCAGAAGAGTGTCGAGTACCAGAAGATCTTGGACGAGGCGATCGAGAAGCAACTCAACCCCGAAGTTCTCAAGCGTATGGTTAAGCAGACTCGCCGTTGGGCCAGAAAGCTCGAAGAGTATCGCTACCTTGCCGAGGACCTTCATTCTTTGACCTCTGACCCCACCATTCGGGCAGACCTCAAGAAAGTTATCGACGATTACCGCATCAAGACTCAGGAGTTGAACGAAAAGCTCTTAAAGCTTGAAGAGGCGCTTAAGGAAAATCCTATTACTCGCGCCTTGGTTGACGAGGATTCCTTGGAGCAGCCGTGAGCCAAACGCTGCTAGAGCGTGGTCTTCTCACCACTTCCAGGGTGGCCCGGCGTCACTCTGGTTGGATTATTTTGGTCGCTCTTGTTCTCTTTTTTGCAAGTCTTGGAGTGGCCTGGAAATATCTCGATTTCCAGACCAATCGCGACGATCTCGTCGGCTCCAATGACTCACTCTATGAAAATCAACAGAGGTTTCTGAGTGAATTCCCCAATTCTCATGAAGTCGTCGTTCTTGTCGAAGGCGGTGATGAGACAAGACGGGAGGCCTTTGTAGATCTTCTGGCCGAACTCTTGCGCGACAAGCCAGACAGCTTTTACGCTGTTTTTCCTAAAGTAGAGTTGCCCTTTCTCACCAGGCAGGCCCTCATGTTTTTGCCGGAACAAGAGCTTGAGGAGCTGGTGACGGCTGTGGAGAACGCCCGCCCTTTCCTCGCGACCTTGGACAACGAGAGTGGTTTGGAGTCTCTCTTCGCTAGATTCGAGGAGAAGGACTCCTCTGGAGACGCTCGCCTAGCCCCCATGCTGCCATTTCTCAATGGTGTTTTTTCCGAATTGGAGCGCTCGGTCGATAGTCGCGGACGCTCAGCCTACCAGTCTCCATGGGGTGAAGTGCTCTTTTCCGACAAGGCGGGGGAGTTGGCCGGTGCGGCTCAAGATCTGGATCAGACGGCCTTCTATCATACCCTCGACGAGGGAAGGACCCATCTCCTTTTCTTCCGGCTCAAGAATACTGAGCCTGAGACGATCCAACTTCTGCGCCAAACCGTGAGTGAAGCGGGCAAAGCTTTTCCTGAACTCGCTGTAGGGCTCACCGGCGAACCTCTCCTAGAGCATGACGAAATGGTCAGCTCAGAGCGGGACAGTCATCGATCTGCGGTCTTTTCTTTGATCTTGGTCGGCATTCTCTTTTCCGTCTCTTTTCGACAGGTCGCAAAACCCGCAGCAGCCATTTTGTGTTTGGCTTTGGCCGTTGGTTGGACAATCGGTTTTACGACGCTGACCATAGGTCACCTCAATCTCTTGACCATAAGCTTTGCCACTATCCTGATCGGACTCGGTATCGATTTTGGGATTCACCTTCTCTTTCGCTATGAGGAGGAGTTTCAAAAAGTGGGCCATGCTGGCAAGGCGCTCGATGGCGCTTTGCTCGCCACTGGCTCCGATATCGTGGTGGGCGCGCTCTCGACGGCCACGGCCTTTTGGGCGGTAGGGTTTACCGACTTTCAGGGTGTTTCCGAGATCGGTATTATTGCCGGAACCGGCGTTATCTTCTGTCTGCTCTCGACTCTGATCGTGCTTCCAGCCCTCATCGTTAGGATGGACAGGAACCGGGTTCTGCTTCCCGGAGATACTATCCCACTGGGCAGTCGTATCCTCATGGCCCAGAGTGAGGCGGGGTTGCTACGAAAGGCGCGCTGGGTGTTGGCCGGTACGGCCATCTTCGTCGCCTTTGCTCTGCCCAAGGTTTGGGGTGTCGGCTTCGACTACAACTTGCTCCGTCTGCAAGACCAGACTCTCGACTCGGTGCAGAACGAGATGAGCTTGATCAAGAAGGGTGGCAACACCATCCTTTTTTCCGTGGCTGTGGCCGATGATATCGAGTCCGCTCGGGCTATGAAACTTCGTTTCGAGAAATTGCCCGCGGTGAGTCGCGTTGAGGTGATCAGCGACCTCTTTCCAGTTCGGACAGAGCGCAAGGTGGAGAGTCTCAGACGCCTGCAAGGTCTCCTTGAGGGGCTTCGTGCGGGCAAGGCCCAAGCCGCCGAACAGCTTCCGCTCAACGGCAGTCGGTTACAGAAAATGGGGCAGGGTTTCGACTCTTTGAACTCGCTCTTCGAGACGGAGAGAACCGCTCTTCTGAACCATCAGGATGTCTCCGTCCGCGAGGCAGCCGTTGTCTTTCAGACTCAGATGGAGGAGCTTTTTCTCAAGCTGTCAAGGCTCGGTCCAGGCCCGATAGAGGATAGCTTAGGTGCCTTTCAGACGGCCTTTTTCCAGGACCTCAGTCGGATGGTGGTCTTTCTGCAGCTTCAAGACCCCGAT
>CAZVVF010000538.1:0-4027 GCA_964630575.1 uncultured Burkholderiales bacterium
CCACGTTCGTACTTACCAATAGCTTGGGCAGATACGATCTGATTCATGCTTGATGCGAGATTACGCAACGACAGGCCTTCGCGTTTGCGTGCGAGTTTGATCCTATGGCCAATTTGATTGCTCATGTTTCCATTTTACATTTTTTCTGTTAAAATGTAAACCGACGAGAGTCAAAAAGAAGAGCCGCGCAAGATCCCGAGAGACCCGCACGGCGTTTATTGGTAACAAACTCTTTGGTGTTGATCGGGATCTTGCCTGCTCTATTTAGGAGAAAGACATGGCAAATCGAAACAACAACAATCGGCACGTAGTGCCAACCGGACACCCAGACAAACCTTGGGGTGTGCGGAAGCCCGGATCAGACCGATTCAGTTCGCTTCATACTACACAGGCTGACGGGATCCAGCGAAGTCGCGAAATAGTCCACAACCTCGGTGGTGGAGAGAACGTTATTCATGGTCGCGATGGCAGGATCAGAGACTCGAGAACGGTCCCTCCCGGAAACGATCCTTGCCCTCCTAGGGACAAGAAGTAACAAGCAAACACACTACAACCGGCAGGTTCTTCATCTTAGCAGAGATGGAGAGCCTGCTTCCCTTTCCTTTTTGACGATTCTTTCCGGGAGTATCAAATTGCACAAAGACAGGAATGTAGAGCGATGGTTTGACACCAATGGTCGCGGAGAAATCGGGCAGCGCAAGGCCACCCGTCATTTTGGTAGAGAACGCCGGAAGCGTCGAAACCTCCGAGATGTTTTGCAGCGAATCGAACAGGCTCAGGCAGAACGACTGGAGCGATTGGACGAGAGCTTCGCCAGTACAATGAAGCTGTTTGAATCAAGGGACCAGGAGCAAGCTGGCCCAGACAACCTCAATCATTATATGGAACAGACTCTCCTTACCGCTGAACACGTTTCAGAGCGTCGACAGCACTGGCTGCTTCTTGCCCTCGACGACGCACGCTTGGACGGGCGAACAGACCGACGGATTAGCGACCTGATGCTAGAGTTCATCCGTTGGCTTGAAGACTCTGAGGACGAAGAAAGGGAATGCCAAGAGGAACTAGACCGGGAATTCCAGAGAGCCCTTCATAAGGCAAAAAGGAAGCTTATGTGTTAACTGTCCCCTATGGGTCCCCAAATTTTACTCCGCTCCGATCCTAAGAATTCGAATATTGAACCCACCAAGAGAAGCCGTATGAAACCGAAGAAGCTAAGGCACTTCAAAAAAAAGACAATCCCTTCTTGCTCGTGTGGGAGCGAACTGCGTCCCTCAGAGTGTTGCCGTACCAACTCTCCCGGCAAACTAGGGTTAACGGTACGCGCGAGACAAGTTCTATTTGGGAGTGACGGTACCGCTGATTTAACGATATGGGTACAAGCGTACGGAGCCAAGCGGCGTCACCCCGCACGGCTGCGACTAACGTTTAAACCAGACAGCGGCCAATGGAACACGACCGATCGCATACTCTATTGGCTAGAAGGGCGGCCAGCGTTCTTGGATCCTCTACATTGTAGCTACTTTTTAGAGAACATGTGCAAGCTACTTCAAATGGTCGTCAACGGATTTGGCGTGATGGCAGTGGATTCCATACCAAACCCAGATGGTTCTTTCCGAGTGAAGATTCACAACATCATTCTGGCGCCGCCGGATTTCGAAAGCGCACGTGGCGTTTATCGACCGAACATTATAGGGTTTCATCGACCGAAATGGGAAGAACTCTGGCCCATCTTAAACAACCGCGCCAAGAATGACCCGCAAATGAAGTGTGACGGTTTTTCAAAGGAGCAGCTTGTTACCGCAATGGACAGACTGAGTCAGTATTTTCCCTGGGAATGGGTTCGGGCACGATATGCGGAGGCTCTTCAGCGTAAGTCTTCGGAAGTCTCGCTTTACGAGGACATCGATTGCGATTACGAGCGATGGTTCCCCGTAGCATCTCTCGTTCGCGCGGCCAACGGGTTTCTTTGCAAGGACCCCGCCATCTCGGCGCTAGCGACGCTCGGCCTTGAGATCGAAAACATTAGAAAAGTCCCAGGCTGGGGAGAACTCCTCTCCAGGATAGGCAAGCGTGGTTTTCTCTTTCAAGCCCTTCTCACAAGCCACTTCTCGCGCATTGGTAAGTTGCTGGCCATTGAGCGACAGAGCGGGAGCACACAGGACGACTTAGTAATTGGCCCCGAACATGAGATAGGTATCGAAGTCAAAACAATGAAACTGTCGAAGCTAGACGCAGCCTCTTTAAATAAGGTCATGTCGAAAAAATCCTCTAAGCTTCCAAAGTCTCGGGACCTGCCCCTCTTGATCGTCGTCTTCCCTATCGAGGATGGCTACTCCGGGGAGCAGCTCGCCGAGTTGGTGAGGACAAAAGCAAAAACGCCTAGCTTGTCAGAAGTCGCCATGTCTATCGATTACGATGCCCTCGTTTTCCCTACAATTATTCAAGGAATTTTGTTATGTGGGTGCCTGGTCGATGGTACCGGCCCGGTCCGATTCGAAGTGTTAAGAGAGCTTGCTAGCGGACCCAGTCTGGCGATATCAAGAGTTACAAAGCTGCTGAGAGAGAACCGCCCTTTTGGGGTTCCCAGATTCTACCTCCCGCACACTCCAAATTTTGTCATGCCACGAGTCGAAGCTGATTAGAATTTGGGGACCCATAGGGAACCCACCCGCCAATCCGGCCCATCACACCCCATGACCAGATCCCACGAAAACCCACCAAATAAGGCTCCGCCCCACTCACCATGACCCCTTGACACCCCTTCGAGAACATTCGCCATGGACATATCGCCAAGACGGAAATGTCGGAAGTCATTCATCCGACCTCGTACCATCGAATTGATTTTCTCAGCGACTTCGCCAAGGGACCAACCCGCCAATCTGGGCCATCACACCACCTGACCAAAGATCACACAAACCCAACCAAATGGGAGTTCTCGACACTGTGCATAACTCCGTACCACCCCATTGGAGTCATGCTCGAAGCGCCGATCACCCCATTAAGTCAGGTGTGGTGGTCTACGCATCATTTGCGCTGACCGCGACGACCCTTTTGACCCTTCTTGTTTTTCTTCATCTCTTCGACTTTGGCTTTCTGCTCAGGTGTGAGCACAGAGGCGATTTCGGCTTGGATGGCTTGATGCTCGGTTTTCATTTGTTCTCTTAGGGATTTCATCTGCTGCATTTGTCCCTGGGAGACCCCGATGGCTTGCATCTGGGCCGCGCGGTCCTCTTTGGAAGGTCGCTCGCCGTCTTTTTTGTGAGACTTCCGCTGCTCTTTCATCGCTGCTCTTTGCTCATCTGTCAAGGTGGACTTCATCTGCTCTTTGAGCTGGTCCATTGTTGGCTTGTTGCTCGCCATAATGGTGCGTATCTGGTCGGCCTGCGCGTCGGAGAGACCAAGTTTCTCGGTCATTCGTTCGAGTCGCTGGTCCGGATTTCCACATTTACCGTGGTGACCTTTACCGGCCATCGCTGGAC
Source organism: uncultured Burkholderiales bacterium (assembly GCA_964630575.1). Taxonomy (GTDB): domain Bacteria; phylum Vulcanimicrobiota; class Xenobia; order Xenobiales; family JADMJV01; genus JAEXNA01. The sequence continues at coordinate 3,480 of CAZVVF010000538.1, forward strand.
CTGCGACGAGCATACCGCAGAAGGCGATACTGGCGAGAATTAAGGAGGTTTTTTTGAGTTTCATAGTTGACCCTTTCAGTTACCGAGTTGATTCGGTGTGTTTTTTCTATCTATAGAATAGGGTCCGAAACTGATTATTGGCCCATCGTAGCCTTAAGACTTCCTAAAGCTTCACGAACTTCTTTCTTGACTAGAGTTCGATATCCCGATGGCCTATTTTCGGCTTCATGAACCCACAATAGTGAGTTTAACGAGACTCAAGAATTCGGGGACACCACGGTGCACAAGCTGCAGGTGCTACGGAGGTGAAGCCGGAGTCGCAGCCCTGGCCTTTTTGCAGTTTGATTTGCTCTTCTGGTACGCCGTGTGTGCGAAAAAGTGCGAGACCAAACTCGGTGGGTTCGACCGGCTCACTACAATGAGGACAGTTGCGACGGGTCAGGCGCTGGGCCACGACTTCCAATAGAGTGGAAGCCAGCAGATAAGGTTCCACTTTCAATTCCTTGAAGCGATTGACCGCACCCACGGCATCGTTCGTATGGAGGGTC
>CAZVVF010000539.1:0-4020 GCA_964630575.1 uncultured Burkholderiales bacterium
CCTTCCGCGCCACCGAGCCAGGGAGGCGTCAAGGCCTCTTTGGTCTTCTCGATCTCTTTGTGAAGGCTAGGGTTCTTCTGTTCCATCCAGGGGTCTAGGATGTTGTAAAACGATTCCTGTCGAGTTGCCATCCAGGCGTAGTAGAGACCCGCGTCCTGAAAGCCGTCGCCAAAGTCGTTGTGCCTGGTGACCATGGAGTTCATAATCTCCTTGGAGATATACTCGGTAGAGGTGAATGTTCGAGCATCTCCGTCGAGGTCGATAAAGACAGGCAATTTTTTCTCTTGCGCCTTCTCTGACAGAACCTCCCAAACGCGATACAGATCGCTGTCTTTTTCGTAGGGATTTTCCGTCGGTGGATTCTCCCCGTTCCACAAGGCCATGACAGTCTTAGACTCTTTGCTGCGTCCCTCTCCCAAATAAACAAAGGCGGCGTGGCTTGCGCCCGGCTTGCGAAACGGAGCCTGAGCGAGTTGCGAAATAAAATGAGCTGGTCGTTTCTTGCCATCAGCGTCACGCTCGGGTGCCAGGGATTTGTAAATGTGCTCTTCGATCTCAATAAGGTTGTCCACCGATAGACCAGTCGAGTTGACCGTGGAGTCACCGATCACACCAAAGACCGTCTCAAGACTGTGATTGAAGAGCTTGGGAGTTCTGGCCTGAAGCCATTCAATAGCGCTCAGCCGCTCGCGCCCGGGGAGCAAACCCTCCGCCTTCGCGATAGCACTCGCTCCTACCAAAGCCGCAACAGTGGGAGCCACTTTGACCGCCGTAACCAGACCCGAGGCAACCAATTTGGCCAACTTGGCCGCCTTCATGGCCCCTTTCTTTACCGGCTCGAGAACCTTCTCAAAAGCCTTCTCAACCCGGCATCCCAACCCGCAATCAGACGATTCCGAAGCGGCGAGAGAAGTGCGAAAGTTATCAGTGGGCTCTGGCACCAATGTGGGAGCAGAATCCGATGACAAACTTGGGGACACTGGACTGGCTTGTGGCGACTTCCGAACATGGCTGAAAACGACTGGTTTCACATCTCGTTCTTTCGACGACGTTAAACGAATGCCTGGTGTCAGCCCAGCCCGGGGGCCCCCTTCTCCTTGGATTGTCGGAACGTTAACACCCCTATTCGGGCAGAGACGCACTGCCTAGTCGGCACTGAGGTTGAGCCCTACGGACGGCTCGGACTCCTCGGCTGAAGCCAGCAAAAAAACTGCGATCACAAGGGCCCTCTGAGCTTGGCGTTGGGAGGACTCATAGGGCCTCAAAAAACGATTCGAGGACACCCATTGGTAATCGCGAACTCGAGGACCATGCGCACACTTCTTCTCATGTTCACACTCCTCTCCGCTGTTGCCCTAGCCAAGCCCATGCCGGCAGCATCCGTCGATCAGGGGGTTGCAGAGTCAGCACTCATCGTGGTTGCGGAATATGCGGGCTACAGGGGACAGACCGCTGACTATTTCAAAGGACCTGTCGCTCAATACAAGATTCTTGAAACCATCAAGGGCAAAAGCCCGAAGAGGCTCTCAGTGACTTATGACTTTACCGACGGCTCGGCGTGCATAATGCCAAAGGCATGGAAGTTTGGACCAGACAAGATGCCCAAGGTCGGATCAAAGTGGATACTCCTGGTCTCAAAAGCCGATGAACCAGCGACGACCTACCGAGGCTCCAGCGGACGCATTCGTTTCAGTGAAAGCGAACTCGCACGTGTCCGATCCCTTCTCAAATGAGAGGTTGACCTGAGCGGGCGGGGTTGGCGCGGGCTCGCGGAGAGCGACGACGGGCTAACCCCGCCCGCGATGCTGAACCAAAGACGGTCCAATCACCGCTGTAGACTCGCGCTTGGTGGGAATGGTTCTTCTTTCCGCGCCAGCCCATCCAGAAGTCTATCCAGCCTGCGATCTGCAGGTCGGCCTGAGTATCGAGTCGGCGTCCCTCAGCATCGGTGAAGACGAGTTTCCCCTGGGCGGTTGGGGTTATCTTGAGGTGTCCATCGTGAAGGTTGCGGTGGCAACCGGCGCAGCAACTTATCAGGTTGGCTCGGGTGGTTTTGCCACCTTCGGAGTAAGGTTTGACGTGGTGCAGGTGCATCCACACTCTGTTCGGGCAGCCCGGCGTCATGCAGCACCAACCATCACGGCGCAGAATCTCTTTCTTTTGGGCGGATGTGGTGTGTCGACTGGTGGGATTAAAGCGAAGTCTTGTGTTGCGCCAAGCGGCCAGGGTCTCAGGCGATGATTGAACAGCGGCTTCGGTCTCAGAAACGACCCCGCGGGGTCGTTTGGATTGACAACAATCGTCATCGCAGTCATCGAGTTCACCGTAGTCGTGGCCGAAAATCGGTGCGCCCAGGGGAGTTCCGATGGCCAGGCTGAGGAGTTCCCCTAGGCTGGGAGACTCCTCGATCATCTCTGGTGGGTTGCTGGTCGCGGTGGATTCTGTGGGGGCCGTGGTTTGCCTGGCTGGGTGGGCGGCGCGGGTGGCGCGGGCGGCGCGGTTTTCGACCGCGCGCTGGGCGGCGTGAGACTCGCAATTCTCGACCGCGTGCTGGGCGAAGGGGATTTGCGGGGCCTCGTCTTTTGGGGCTTCGCCTTTCGCGACCTCGCGTTCGCCGTGGTGGCTCGGCGCGGCTTCATCGTTCGCGACCTCGCGTTCGCCGTGGTGGCTCGGCGCGGTCTCGCTTGCGGCACAGGTCGACGATGTGTATTTCAGTAGCCCCATGCTTTTGGCAAGGTCTCGTGCTGCGAGCACTGCTGGGATTCTCCGTGCCTGTTCGGCTTGAAGATCTTTGTCGGCCTCTGAGCGCATCTCTTCGAGTACCTCGGAGTCGAGCGGCCGGTTGGACAAAAAGCTCGCCAACAAACATTCCAAGGTCTCGGCTCCGCTCAAGGCCTGGTCTTGCTCCAGAGAAAACAGCCGTTGCGCCCGCTTGAACATCTCTATCACTTGGGGGGAGGTCGAAAACCTAAATTCCGTGGTGCAGGTATTATCCAAATCCACCTCCCCAGGAACCTTGCCATAGGGTGTTTTACTGACCAATATCTGAATGGCTTGGCAATCGTATTGCTGAGCCAAGGCGATCCAGAACTCTTCGGTCTCGGGCACTGCCACCCGCACAATCTCGCGAAGTTTCCCCCACGAGATTTCCCCTCGCTCGGCGGCCAGACTCAAACACGGCAACTCTTGCAACTGTGTCGCTACCCGCTTGCACTCCCGAGCAAGTCGATGATTCACTCCCAAAACCGAGCTGCCATAATGCACAGCCGTCGAACACCCATACTTCTTAAAACCCTTGTTTTGATGCAGAGCGAGAAGACATCGTCCCAGCACCAATCGAAAAGAGGTGAGCGTTCCCACAGCCCAACAGGCCAGGTCATGAACCTGCTCTGTCTCAAGAGAAAGAAGGGTAGAAAGACGCCACTGAACAGGGTTGTTAGCAAGAGTTTCCATGAAGCAATTTTACCGTTCAAAGAACTATCGGTCAATGTTGAACGATATTTCAAAACCTTACTTGCAAGCTCTAAAACCCTCAGTCAGAAACCCACAACCTTTGCCAAATCTAGCTTCAAGGGCTGTTGAAAGCTGCTCTGCGAGAGCTTTTGTATGGACCCTCAAATAGACAAAAATGGCCGCCTTTAGACAGTTGATGAGTCTGATATGAAGGCCTTTTTGCGGGTCCAAAGTTGAGCTCGCGGGCCGCTCGGACGCGGGCTTTGGGTTCAGGGTTTAGCTCGTGGGGACAAACCGCAAAACCGCAAACCCAACCGCTCAAGCCCCAGAATCCCACGAAACCCCGCTAAATAATCCCACCAAACCCCGCAAACCCGACAGCTCAAGCTGCAGAATCCCACCAAACCCCGCAAACCCGACCGCTCAAGCTGCAGAATCCCACCAAACCCCGCAAACCCAACCGCTCAAGCCCCAGAATCCCGCCAAACCCCGCTAAATAATCCCGCCAAACCCCGCAAACCCAACCGCTCAAGCTGCAGAATCCCACCAAATCCCGCAAACCCAACC
>CAZVVF010000540.1:0-555 GCA_964630575.1 uncultured Burkholderiales bacterium
AAATCCGACCCCGAGAAGCCACGATGGTTCTGCCCTGAGGTGACCTACCTCTGCCATCTCCCCAACACCGTCTCACTGCCTGAGATCCGAGAGGAGAGCCGGCTTGCGGAAATGGTCTTGGTCAACAACACCCGACTGTCGGTTCAACCTGTGACCGAGGCGCAATTTCGCCGGGTTTGCAAAATGGGCGGTTTGGAAGATATCCCTACAACATAAGAGAGGCCGTTGGGTGACGGCCTCGGTTGGGGTTATGAGGTTGGGTTTGTCGGAAAGCTAGGTCTAGTAACTTCCCTTCCTTCATTATAGGAAAGCTCCAACATTAAAGCTTTGCCCCCTTAGTATAGTAAGGGGGTATACCAGAGTATGGTATTTCCCTCAAAAACCCTTATTTTACGCTGTTTTTAGGTTTTCCAACTGTAAGGGTAGCTCTCGTCCTCAAATTCCAGGGCACCCTTTGCCACCTGGAGAGGTCGAAAGGTATCCACCATCACGGCCAACTCTTCGGTCACGGTCTTGCCGATGGAGGCTTCGGTGGCTCCAGGTTGAGGACCGTGG
>CAZVVF010000540.1:565-4017 GCA_964630575.1 uncultured Burkholderiales bacterium
CCGTGGGGCAAGCCGGCAGGGTGAATAGTCCAGTCGTATTGGTCCACCCCTCTTCGGCTCATAAAGTCTCCGTCCACGTAGTAGAGAACCTCATCGGAGTTCACATTGCTGTGATTGTAAGGGGCGGGAATGGCCAGAGGGTGATAGTCGAAGAGCCTTGGGCAAAAGGAGCAGACCACAAAGTTGTGAGCGTCGAAGGTTTGATGCACTGGCGGCGGCTGGTGCACGCGCCCTGTTATGGGCTCAAAGTCTTCGATGTTGAAGGTCCAGGGATAGAGGTAGCCATCCCAACCCACCACGTCGAACGGGTGGTGGGTCATAACATGAAGGTGAAGAGCGTCGCGCGCCTTGACGTGAACCTCGAACTCTCCCTTTTCGACGATAGCGTCTCGGTGCTCGGGTGTGGAGATGTCGCGCTCACAGAAGGGCGAGTGCTCCAAGAGTTGACCGTAGTGGTTTCGATACCGCTTGGGCGGTGCGATCTGGCTGGGACACTCGATGACAAAGAATCGAGCCTCTGGACAATGGAGGTCGAGCTTCCAGGTGGTCCCGTAGGGGATCACAATGTAGTCGCCGGGTCGAAAAGGATTGGCACCGAACTGGCTCAGCAGCTCTCCCTTACCCTCGTGGCAAAACCACACCTCGTAGGCCTGTCCGTTGCGATAGAAGACCTCGCTCGACTTAGTGGGTCGGGAGAGCCCGAGTGTGACATCGGCATTGCCCAAAATCGTGCGTCGGCTCTGCTGCGGGTCGCCACCGGCCGGAAAGTCTTTGGTCTTGAATTGACGACCACGCAAGGGTCCGTAATCCAAGAACTCCACCTCTTCAGAGGGTAGCGTGTCTACCTTGGAGACACTGGTGGGCGCGAAATGGTGGTACAACAGGGACTGGATTCCTGAGAACCCCTCCATCCCCATGACCTCCTCGGTATAGAGCTCCCCATCTTTTCTGCGAAACTGTGTATGGCGCTTGTGTGGAAATTCACCACATTTTGCATAAAACGGCACGTTGATCTCCTTACTGAGCTGAACTTTCTTTCTGTATACCAGCCCGCACACCTACCATTGTGGAATGTTCACATCCCTTTTACGAACGCTATCGGGATTTCTGGCACTATGAGTTCACAGAATTAGAACTTACTCGTTAACCATGGAGCGTTAAAATGAATATACGACCGAATTCAAACCTAACTCAACGCCGCTCGGCGCCGCCAACCCAGCAAAAGACAATGAGCGCCAAGGTGATGGCCGAAAAGCTAAAAGCTGAAGGCGAACAGGAAGCCGCTCGCGGGGAACAGCTTCAGAAAGACGGTGTTGACTTGCAAGAGCAAGGTTCCCTCTTAAGAACCCACGGTGAAGCCACCGCCCAAGTCGGTGAACAGGTCAAAGAATACGGACGTGCCGAAATCGCTGAAGGTCTCAAACAAAAAGCTGAAGGCGAGCAGAAGATAGACTCTGGAATCGCCACTGAAAAAAGCGCCCGTGAAGTCGAAGCCCAGCACGCGACCTCCTTTGGAATCGGTATCGATGCGGCCAAGAGCACCCGCGAGTCCTCGGCCAAAAATCTCGAAACGATGCAGGCTAGCCTCAACGCCGAAAAAGAAGCCAACAGCCAAGAGGCTGGCTCTATCGCCGAATACAAAGCGCACTTGACGCTCGCTGGAGTAGGTCTGGAAGCCGCCAAAGCGCAGCAGGGCACAGCCGCTGCTGAGCTCGCCAAAGAGAAGGCCGCCCAAGCCGAAGTCGACGCCGGAACGGCGTCCTTTCGTGAAGGCCTCGGCGTGCAAGCTGAAGGTCGTCAGATTCAGGGCGACGGTCGCAACGACCTAAGGGTTGCCGACGACCTCAAGGCTCAATCCGAAAACGCCACCAACCGAGCCAAAGGATACTTCGACCGCGCTGTTTCCCACTTTGAAGAGGCCAACAATCTCAGCGAAGAAGTCACCTCCCACAACGAAGCCTCCAGCGAGTATAAGGGACAAGCCGGAATCGCAGGCGAGATGGGCAAGAGCATCGGTTCAGAAGCGGAAGACCAAAACGCAGTCGCAGCCTTGCTGGCCGCCAAAGCAGCCATCGATATGGCCGCTGCTGGGTCCTTGAGCGAGCTGAGTCAGTTCGCGGCCGAAGCCGACAGAACCGCAGCCGACAGCGCCCTGGCCGCCACCCAAAGCGTTCTCTACGCCGAGCGTGGCAACTTCTACGGAAGTGTCTCGGAAAGCTTGGCTGAAGAGTCCAACCAACTCAACGCCAGAGCCACCGTGGAAGACAACCAAGCCTCTCGCAAAGAAGCTCAAGCCGGCAACCTCGCCACCTTAGGTTTGGGTGATGCCAAGCGCGCCTTCAAGCACTACGGAAACTCCGTAGACCTGGAAGCTCGCAGCGGAGAAGTCAAAGAGCGCGGTGAGCAAAAGATCGCCGACGGTACGGCCAAACACGCGGCCGGTACCGAGACCCTCGAAACAGCACTGGGCAGCATAGCCGGGGCCATTTCTCAGCAAGAAGCGTCCCACGGCGAGCAAACCAAAGTGGCCGACACCATGGACGTCCTCAACCAGGCTATGAACGTGAGCATCGGTACCAGAGAGGGCGTCATCGCCGACCTCAACACAGCCGCCGGTGTCCAAGAGCAGGCTCTGGCCGACCAAGGAACCGCCGTGAACGCCCTGCAAGTAGACCAGCGTTTGGGCGCTGCCTCCTTGCAACAACGTCAAACCGCTCAGGACGGTCTCAAGACCGAAGGCGAGAACATCTCGGGTGCCATCGCCAGCCAAGACGAGGGCTTCGACCAGCGCGCTCAAGGTTCGGTCATCGAACAGAGCGGTGCGAATTGGGTGCGAACCGGTGAGTCTCTCGTGGAACAGGGTAACTCCGAAGTCGCCGAAGGTGAAAAGAAGGTTGAAACCGGAACCCAAAAAGAGCAAGCCGGTAAGATCATTGCCGACAAAGGTCAGAAGTATCAGGAAGTCGCCAGCAAAGCGCTGCAAGATATTCCTTTTCACATCGCCAAGTAACCTCCGACTGCGAGGTGGCCAACCGGCCATCTCAAGAGAACAAGAGCGAAAAACCCCGGACCTGATCAGGGCCGGGTTTTTTTGCTTCTTCCTAGACCACAGCCTATGGCTCAGGGGTCGAAGGACCCTTGCCAAAGGCTTCGACTCCCATCATCATGTCTGTGTGAGAGTTGGGGGCGACCGATGAACCTGATGGAAAAAATCAAGCTCTGCTTTACCGGTTTCTTTGAGGACGAATCTCCTCAATCGGCAGCTGCGATCTCCTTTTACGCCGTCACGTCGTTGCCACCACTGGTCGTGCTGCTCGTGAGTTGCGCTGGACTTCTGATCTCAGACCAGGCTTTTCAAGCCTACCTCATCGCTCAGGTCGGTCAACTCTTTGGCCCCTCGGGAGCCGAAGTCATTTCCATGATCATCGTGCAATCGGCCGACGGTCGGCACG
>CAZVVF010000541.1:0-4015 GCA_964630575.1 uncultured Burkholderiales bacterium
AGGACAGACGAATACCAACTACAACAACCGCTACCAAACGAATAGACGCCCAGGCGGCCCAGGCGGCCCAGGAGGTCCAGGCGGCCCAGGCGGTGCGGGTGGCCCAGGCGCGCCGCGTCGGAGACCCGACAATGAAGAGACTCAACAAGGCAACGAAGCTTCAGCCAACGCTCTTGGTGCAAGGATGCGGGCTGACCGAGCTCAGGGCCAAAACACCAATACCAACCTCACTGCCGAACAGACCTCCGAGCTGCAGGCTCTAAGGCAGGAAGCTCAAGCCGACGGCAACGTCACCGGTGAAGAGCGCAGAGCGATCGGTGACACCCTCAGGTCTTACCGCCAGGAAGCCAGCTCCGACTCCACGATGTCTTCTACCTCCTCTTCCTCCTCAAGCTCTAGTTCGGCTCTCTTCGACAGTGGTGGACCGTTTGCCGACCTGGACCTGACTGATTCCCAACGCTCAGAAATAGAGACCTTGGCAGCGTCGGCCAAATCCGATGGTCAATTCACTCACGAAGAGCGCGAGAGCATCCATCAGTCCGTTGAAGCTATGGTAGGGCATTCGATACCTCGTCCCCAGGGACCACCTCCAGAGCAAGGCGGCTCGAACCAGTTCGGCAACTCCATTGGTAATTTCCAGCAAAACCAGTACAGCATGAGTTCTCCCGGAATTCAGCAGTTCCAGTCCGCAATGTCGCAACTGCAGCAGGTATCCCAAGGATTTCTCGGAGGCTACTAGGCCAGGCCTTCTATCCTCAACGTTCGACAGATTGAGTGTTCGCCAATCGGTTCTACAGCCCAAGCAGGCCCGTAGAGAGAGCTCTGAGCCCACAGAGCTGAAGAAGCGAAAGGCGGACACCTAGATTAGGAGATTTTATGAAAAATTCACTGGGAATGAGTGCCGGCGAGGTACTCGACAATTGGTTTCAGGGACGAGCAGACGATGATGATCTCCTCGCTCTGTTTATGCCGGCGAGCCACCACTCGCCATTTGAACGAATGCGAAGAATGGCTCAGGCCATGAATCTAGGGCAACAGCTTCTTGAGCTGTCGCGCGCCTCGCTCCTGCGGGAAGCCCATCGCACAGCCGATGCTGTGGAGGATGCCTCCAACTCTTCCTACGGTAGCGAGAACTCTCTACAGATGGCCACGACCGTCGCTCTCAACAAGCACTTTGACGCCCTGCAAATGATGGCTCAAGCCTTTGAGGACGTGGACTCAGAAAAGGTTATGGAGGCTCTCGACTTAGCCGAGCAAGCTGAGTTCGTTCTGCGCGAGACGAACGGAGCCGTCGGATTGGTCCGGGAGCATCTGCAAAGAGCCTAAACGCCTTCTAAAAACGTGGCCTTAGGGCCACGGATGATGAGACTGCGACATCTCTGGAATATATCGCGACGTTTTGTGGATACTTTTGCGTTACTCTGGCATGAGTATTGATGAAAGAGCTGCATTCAAAATCGTCAGAAGCGCGCATTCCCTTTAGAAAGACCCTCCGGTTCAAGCTCTTCGTCAGCTATCTGGCGGTAGTCGTGGTGACCATTCTCACCACCCTCGTGGTCCACTTGTGGAGCGCTCACACAAAGACTCGACAGGTCTTGCTCACCGATGCTGAGGAGATCGCAACCGATCTGAGGCGAGAGCTTGAGCTGGCTCTCGAAGAGGGAAAGGGTGATGACCTCTCGGAGATATCAGCCTCTCGCCAACTCTCAACGCGCCACAAGATTCTGTTTCTGAGTTCAGAACCCGAGCGAGAATCTTCCCCCCCGCTCTTTCGCTTGAGCCAACAGGAGTCCGAAGCCCTAAAACGCGGTGAAACCCTCCGCGGTGATGCCGAAGGGCGCTTGAAGGCTCCTTCAAAGGCAGGACAGACCGAGAATCGACCCTCGCAACCGGTACCGGGGATCGGACTCCGACACTTCGTTGAAGAGCCAGGACCTTTTGTGGCTGTGCCAGTCATCGTCAACGGTGCCCCTCTCGGCGTGGTCGTGGTCTACCACGACCAACCCATGCTCTGGGGGTCCCTGGTCGATGCTGTCGATTCGTTGTTTCAAGCTCTCCTCATAGCCCTTGTCCTGGCCTCTATCCTCGCCTTTGTTCTGGCCAAGAACCTGACCCGCCCTCTGGCCCGAATGGAGCGAGTTGCCGAAGAGTTTGCCCAAGGCAATCTGGCGGTGAGGTCGGATCTGGAGCGACCGGATGAACTGGGTGCTCTGGCCAGGGCCTTCGACGGGATGGCCGCCGAGATCGAAGACAATATCGAGACGCGGACCAGACTACTCAGCGACGTTTCTCACGAACTTGGCACTCCCGTCTCCACGAGTATAGCCACGGTAGAGGCCCTTCTCGACGGGGTCCTGGAACCCGAGGAAGCCGACAGTTACCTGGAGTCTGTGCTCTGCCAACTCGAGCTCCTCTCCACCATCGTTGATGACGTGACTCAACTGTCGCGCTTTGAGAGCGGACAGATATGTATGACCTTGAGCCGTATCGACGCCGAGGTCCCCCTCAGACGCGCCTTCGAGGCGGCCAGAGCGCTGGCGATCCAAAAGAAAGCTGTGCTCACCCTCTCGGGTGCAGAGACCGGTCTCACGGTCATGGGCGATATGCAGAGAATCACTCAAGTCCTCAAGATCCTCATTCTCAACGCGGTGCACCACAACCCAGCTGGAACCCAAATCCAGGCTTCGGTCTTGGCTTCCCAGAGTGGTGTCACTTACAGCGTTGCCGACAACGGACCCAAGATCAGCCAGAGCGACCAAAAACGGCTCTTCGAGCGCTTCTACAAAGCCAGTGAGTCGAGGACCCGCGGCGAATCGGGTTCAGGCCTTGGTCTGGCCATTGCCCAGCAAATCTTAGACGGACACAACGCCTCGTTAGAGCTTAAGAATACTGACGACGGCAAGATCTTTTCCTTTTCCTTAAGCAGAGTGGAGGCAAACTGATGAAGCGAATCACCTTAATAGAGGACGACCAAGACCTAGCGCACATACTCTCCCGTCATTTAGAAAAAGCGGGCTACGCGACTTCCATTTACCATCGTGGCGACACGGGTCTGCAGAGCTTGATGGACGATCCACCAGACTTAGCGATCGTGGACATCATGCTGCCAGGAATCGATGGTCTGCAAGTCGTTCAAGAATTGAGAAAGAAGAGCAACCTCCTGGTTCTCTTGGTTTCCGCCAAGCGCAGTGAGATCGACCGAGTCCTCGGACTTGAAATGGGCGGGGACGACTACTTGACGAAACCTCTTTCGGCACGGGAAATGCTGGCTAGAGTCAAGGCTCTCTTCCGGCGCTCCGAGTGGGAGAACGAAGCCTTCAGCGCTTCTTTGCAAACAGAGGTCGTCAAAGCCGGACGATTGGCCCTCGACATGGACCGGAGGATACTCTCTGCCGGAACGAGACGTACCGAAGTCACCAACTCAGAGTACGCCATTCTCTGCAGAATGATGCAGCATCCAGGCAAGGTTTTCACTCGCGAAGATCTCTCTCACTGCTTGGATGGAGAGGGAAATCACCGATCGCGAGCCCTGGATGTTCACATTGGAAATCTGCGAAAAAAGGTGGCCGAACTGGGGATCGCTTCCACACCGTTTCAGTCCGTTCACGGAGTCGGATATCGCTTAGACGAATAGCGACTCCGGCTCTCCCGTGGCCGTTTTACCCCACCGACCAGGCATCGAACGGTTGTTGTCGGTGAGGCTTCTTTGAAGGCGAAAAAAAGAGGCGCAAACCCACTGCTGGGTGCGCCTCTTCAAGGGTGCTGGATACTCGATTAAGATAAGTGTGCAATCAACCTGAGACCGAGAAGCTACCCTTGTGAATACTGAGAGACCATCTGCCTCATTTGATCTCCGTAAGCCTTGAGTTGAGCGTGCTCCTGAGGCGTGACTTGACCGTCGGCCATGACGGATTGTTTGAAGGCCCGCATCTCTTGCTGAGTACCCTGCAGAGTGCCAGCTTCTTGGCTGGAGATGGAACCGTTTTGGATGCCTTGTTGGATCTGCCCAGCGAAC
>CAZVVF010000542.1:0-4013 GCA_964630575.1 uncultured Burkholderiales bacterium
TGTCGCAAACATTGGCCCGGGAGTTGCGCGAGGAAGCGCTGGGTGAGGGAGTGGACCCCGAGGTCGCTGTAGCCTGGGAGAACGCCTTCAAAAGGATGTTTGAAGAGAACAGTTTCGCCGTCTATTCAGGCGCCGTCGATGACTTTCGCAATACCGACACCTCTTGGATGGAGACGGCGGTTCGCGCCTTCGAACTCAGTGAGAGCCAAGCGGCGGAACTGAAGTGGGATATGACCCTTCACCCCGGCGACGATGCCCGAGACGCACAGTGGATGACCCTAACCAAGGAGAACCTCGAAGCTCTCAACGCCAACCACGGGGACTTTGTGGCCCGGGCCGTTCAATTGTGGCAGGAGCGAACGGGGTTGGTCGTTCGCCGGGATGGTGTTTTGGGCCGTTGTTAGTCGGGAGTCGTCTGTTCGGCCTCGGCTCCTGTCATACTGGAATCGAAGTCGGTGCGGGGCTTGCTCATAGTGGCATACCAGAAGGCACAGGCAGAGAGCACGGCGGCCAGGAGCAACGCGAGTAGGACCGACTGGTAGTTGTTGCCAGCGGTTTGCCACAGATAGGCGGCACAGGATGGTGAGAGGGCCAGAACGATGAGTGTAGGGGTTGCGATCATACCGTTGACGGCCCCGAAATTCTCTTGACCGAGGAGTTCGGCTGTGGCGGTGCCCCTGAGAATTGTGGCAATCCCGTTGCTGATTCCGTAGACCACAATAAAGATAAAGCCGGCTGCCAAGGCCCACGGCACAAAGACCAGAGCGATCAGACCGAAAGGCAGGAGCAGGCAAGTGATGCGGCCGACCCGCGAAGGGGAGAAAGATCCTCTCTTCCAGAGCATGCCCAATCGGCCCAGAACTTGGCTGGGTCCGATCAAGGCCATAAGCCCCACGGCCGCTGAGTCGCTGACACCGCGCTCCATGAACAGTGGTAGACCGTGGAAAGAGACAATGCTGAAAATCGCTCCATTGGCCATGAAGCTCACCAGAAGACCCCAGAAAGCCGGCTGTCGCACGGCTTGGCTCGAAGCGCGCCTGGCCGTTGATGGCGCAAACGCTCGCTGCTTTGATGGGAGTCTCCAATGGATGGGGAGGCAGACCAACAGATGCAGAGCCGCTAGACCATACAGCGCAGACCTCCAGCCCCAAGAGCTCACCAGAGCATGGGAGAGTGGAATAAAGACCGTACTGGCAAACCCGGCGACCAGAGTCACCAGCACAACGGCCTTAGCGGCCTCTCGGCCCAACTCTCGATTCAAAACGGCAAAGCAAGGCTCGTAGAGTGTCAGCGACTGGGCCAGGCCCAGTCCCACCCAGATCGCGTAGAACACAGGCAGCGAACCGACCTGAGCCCAGGCCAGGAGCAACACAGCAGAAGCGAGACTCCCGAAGGACATCAGCCTTCGGCCACCCTCTCGATCGATCTTGGCGCCGACCCACGGCGCCACCAATCCTGAAGCCAACAGACCTAGCGACAAGCCCACCAGAAGGTCGGGTCGCGACCAACCCAACTCGCTTTCCATGGGGATGAGGAAGACCGAGAAGCTATAGTAGAGCGTTCCCCAGGAAATGAGCTGGGCGGTCGCTAGTGACCAGGTCAGCGTTCTCAAGTTTTTAAGAGCAGCAGGCTGGAGTGGAAGCCGCCGTTCGATCCAAGTGGCAAACTCCGGTAGCGGGCAACTCAAGTTCCACTTTTTGGGCTGATTCCAAATCACCGGCAAGAGCGGCCACCACGGAGCGTACCTGTTCGTAACCCGTTGCCATAAGAAAGGTTGGGGCTCGGCCATAGCTCTTAATGCCAACGACATAGAAATCGCGCTCGGGGTGGGCTAGTTCGCGATATCCGTGCGGTGGCACTGTTCCACAACTGTGCTCATTGGGGTCGATCAAAGGTCCGAGGGCACTGGTGGCTTCCATGATAGGGTCGAGCTTGACCCGAAGTTCTCTAAAGGGTTTGAAGTCGGGGCGGAACCCTGTGCAGACGATGACTTCGTCGACCTCGAGATGGCGCTCTTCTCCCCGGCTTTGTCCCGTCAGATCCAGGCCACCTTCAACCTGCGACACAGCGGACACGCGGAAGGGATTGACCACCTCGATAGCCTTTGATTCGATGGCCTTTCGAGCCGCTGTCCCCAAGGCTCCTCGGGCGGCTAGGCTATCGGCCTCTTCCCCGCCGAAGACGCTCGCTACGTTGTCTCGTCGCATGATCCAAGAGATGTGAGTCGAGGGTGCGCTGCGGCGAAGCTCGACCAGGTCGAGAACAACCGTGGTCGCCGAGTGCCCTGCACCCACAACGGCCACTCGCTTGCCTGCGTAGCGCTCTTGGTTGAGAACATCTGGAATGCCGTAGCTGATGCGAGCGGCATTCTCCACTTCTCCGGGAACCGGATAGCCCCCGGAGCCGAGCGGGTTGGGGTGGAACCATGTCCCGGTGGCGTCGATAACGCTTCTGGCCTCTAGGGTCTCTCCGTCGGCCAGGCTTATGGCAAAAGGCTGATCCTCTCGTCCGGCTGAACGAACCTTGTCGAGATTTTTGCGCCCAACGGTGAGAACCTCGCTGTTCAAACGCAGGAAGGGTTGGATCTTGGGGTGGTTGGCTAGGGGCTTGAGGTACTGTTCCACCAGGTCGCGGCCGGTGGGTAGAACCTCGGCATCGGGTGCAGTCCAGTCGGTCTCCTCTAGGAGTGTCCGGGCTTGCTTCTCGACGTTGTAGCGCCAGGGCGAGAAGAGCCGTACGTGGGCCCAAGATTCGATGGCATGCCCTACACTGGGTCCCTTCTCAAGCAGCAAAAAGGGAAGGTTGCGCTGGACGCAGTTGGCCGCTGCTGCGAGCCCTACTGGGCCGGCGCCGATGATGACGACAGGGAGCTTGGAGAGGTCTTCGGTCGACTGGGGTTTGTCGGAGGGAGACCCTCCACAGCAGTTTGATGACATTTTTTTCTCACTTTCTTTGGATTGTTCAGGACAGAATATTGGTGATCAGGACGACGATCGAGAGGTTCAGGTTCACTCGATTCCCTTGGAGCTTGCTGCGACAGCGGTGCCGATCTCTCGCCAAGCTTGAACGGCGACTCGGAAGGCCTCGCGACCTTTGTCCGTGAGGGTGTAGATCTTGCGTTGGCGACCGTTGACCACTTCCTTTTCACAGGTGACGCAGCCCTCGTTTTCGAACTCTTTGAGCACTGGATACAGTGCCCCCGAACTCGGTGAGCAGCACCCTTTGGTGCACTGCTCCACCGCCTTGGCTATCTCGTAGCCGTGCATGGAGCGTTGGTTGAGCACGCTGAGAATAAAGAACTTGGAAAGGCTCATCTTAATGAGTCCGTGCCAGTAAGTAGGGCAGGTGTAATCAACGTCCTTCTTACCAGTTTTCTCTCTTGGCATAGGTGAACTTTAGCAAGGCTCTGGCTTATATGTCAACCCTCTACATATAGTGACCCATAACCTATACTTCGGAGTGTTGGTACGGAATTTCTCCGACTTTAGTCGTAGACAAAACACCTCTCTCGTCAGACGCAATCCTCAGCTATCGAGGCTATCCTTGACAGATGCACGGTCGGGGAATCCAAAGGGACAGTGTCAGTAGGTGCAAAGGAGGCTCGCAAATGTTCCGTCGGCTGTTCACGTGTTTGGCGGTCTTTTGTCTTCTTGCTGCTCAGGTGGGAGCCGAGACTCTAGCTGAGGCATGGGAGCGAGCCGAGGCGAATTCGTCCAAGCTACGAGCCGCCTATCAAGAGGTCGAGGCGTCGGACTCGAGCGTCCGCTCGGCCGAGGCTGTCGCCCGACCCGATATTGTCATCAGCGGCCTCTACAACCAGAGTGACGACGCCCTGAACCGAGGGCTTTCCGACGCCATCAGCGTCCCCCTATCGGGACTGCCTCTGGCCGCTTTCTCGTCTGGCTTTTCGGTGGACCAATCGGTGGGGATCGTGAATGCTGGTGTTTCTATGCCGGTCTTTACAAGTGGGCGCATCAAAGCTCAACTCGAGGGGCGGAAGTTTGAAAAGAGTG
>CAZVVF010000543.1:0-4008 GCA_964630575.1 uncultured Burkholderiales bacterium
CCTGGGCGAAGACGTGGGGCACGCGCCCGTCTTCGACACCGACGAGGGCAACCTCACCGAGTCGCTTGGCGGTAGGATCTCCGGAGGTGTTTATCAGGGCTTCGTAAGCCGCCAGATTTCGGGTCGCATCAACCTCCACGATCTCTCCGCGCTCAAATTTGAGCTTGAGTCCCTCTACCAGCGTTCCGTTGATCATCACTGGCCTGGTAAGGCCCACCTCTCCCTCTGTCCCGCGAGCGTCGGGAGTGGTGAAGACTTCAAAGGTTGGGACGTTGAGGCAGACCTCAATGCCGAGCGCTGTTTGTTTTCGACCGCTGACCCAACAGGCTTGCTCTGATAGGGCCACCTTTAGGTCGGTGTTGAGGGCAGGGTTTAGGAACTGTAAGGTTCTGATCTTTCGCCGGTTGAGAGCTTCGGTGCGGCGAGCAAGACGATCGAGGTGTTCGTTCCAAAGCTCCACACAGTCCGCCTGATCGGCGAAGGTCATGGCAAAGATGTCCGCCCAAAGGGCATCGACGGCGGCTTCCTGCGAGAGTTCTGGATACACTTTTTGGGCCCACTTGGGACTTGGAGGGCCAGCGAGGCACCAGCCGACCTTTCTCTTTAGGACTCCCTCTTCCTGATATCGCTTCATGGCCTCTCGTCGGGCCACCGTCATTTGGTTGAGTCGCTTTTGTTGCGCCTCGTCAAGATCTTGATAGAGGTCTGGTTCATCCTGGCTCCGGAAGGCTATCAGAGCTCCTTGGGAGTCGACGAGTTGGTCCATTTGAACGGCCTGGTAACCGGGTACAAAGGTGAGCCGGTCTGAGGGGGCCATGAGGAGGTGGTGCTTGGCTATTGCGGGGATGGAGACTTTTGTATCGACGTATCGGGCCCCCCGTTGGTAGCAGAATTCCGCAGCGATCTCGGCCAGATGCAGCGATGATGGCTCTGCTATGATCAGGACGTGTTGGTCGGGTTGGACGTTCGCTCCGACTTTGACCAAAAGTTCTACGTAGCGACGTTGGTTTGTTTGGAATGGACTCATATCCACCACCGTTCGCAAAAGGACAGTCAAGGCCCTTGGCCAGGCAGGAGCCCCGGCTTTTTCGAGACAAGAGCACCAGCATGGGTGCAACACTGATCTGGAGTGGAATTTCTTTCGAGCACATTGTGCGGGCTGAGTCCATCGACTTCAAGCCCACACCGATCGAGCAAGTGCAGGGCGAGATCTGGGACACGGTCTTGCTCGACGACGATGACCACACTTATGACTATGTGATAGGCATGCTACACGCCATTTTTGGCTATCCGCATCCGAAGTGTTTTCTCTTGACTCGGCAAGTGGACAACGAGGGTCGCGTGGTTGTTTTTAGGGGGAGTAAAGCTGACGCCGAGTGGGGCTGCCGCGCCATCAATAGCTATGGTCGTGACCCCCTCTTGGAGCGCTCCAAGGGGTCTATGAAAGCTGTGATTGAGCAGGCTGTCCTGTAGCCACCCGAAGGGCTCCGCGAAGCGGCCGTGCTTTGACATTGATTCTATTCGTTGCTAGAGTTTAAGAATGCGTGGGTGGATCGTTTCTCAAAAGGGTAATGCAGTTTTTCTTATCCTTGCGATCTGCGGTGTTCTGGCAATTTTTACAGGCGCTGTCGGTCTCGGGGCCGTCAACAACATGCGCGGAACCTCTCAGTCCAGCATGGACGACCAGGCTCGGTTTATTGCCGCAGCGGGGGTTCAGGCAGCGCTGGCTCGACTGTCGGAGCCTAGAGTCTGGCCCTCGCCAGCGACACCCAACGGCCAGGGAGACGTCTGGTCCATCGCTGACTACAACTATGAGCGGGACCACTTGGGACTGTGGTCCACAACAAGCCCGGGCCTTCACGCTGACGTTTCCGTTTACAACAATACGCCTGGGGCCTTCCACCGCTCTTCCACAGGTCCCGATGGCACGGCGATCCCTCCCGGTCGAATCCTGATTATCTCGTCTGGAATATTCGATGATGGACGGGGGGCTCGACAGTCGACGACAGTTGCCGCACTAGCCAAGCCCGCTGGCGTGGTTTTTGACAAAGCGGCTTTCGGTGCCGACAAAGTGTCCATATTGGACAGTCTCGTGGATTGTGTCGACTCTGGGGTAGCCGGCTGGACTCCAGCCAGTTACGCTCCCTACGACTTGACTGTGGATGCGGTTCGTGGCGCGACAGTTGCCAGCAATAACAACATCAGTGACTCCATCGTGTTCAATGGCGGGAGTCAGGTTGATGGCGATGTTATGAGTGGGCCGAGTTCAGCGCTTGGAGCGATAGGCTACTACGGCGCGACCATCACTGGTGTCGACGGTACGCTGACTTCAGCCAAGGATACAAACACTTTGATCGCACCAGCGAGCGCGACCCCACTGGGCGGTGGCGGTGACGTGAATTACAATGCTGGTGTTTCCACTCTGAGCGCCGGAACCTATCACATCTCCGGTGACCTCAATTTGAGTCCCGGTGCGGAACTGACTCTCACTGGACCTACGGTGATTTTTGTGGATGGGGATCTTGCAGTCGATGGCGCGATTCTGAATATGGACAGGAAACCGTCTGACCTACAGATTTTTCTAACAGGGGGACCGAGTACGGTCGCTGATTTCGTCGGTAGCCAGGGCAGTCTCCTTATTGCCGGCGCCGATGTCGAAGCGAACATCTCCGATTCGGAACTCTTCGGAGCGGTTCTGGGCAACGAGGTCAGTATTCAAAATTCGTCCCTCCATTACGACCAGGCCGTGGCGACCACGCAACTGGGTTCGAGCAACTGGACCACCGATTCTTTCATCAACCACGCCACCACTCGAGTGGCAACGATCACCCCTCCCTCCGGTGGCCCACCGAGCGACCCTTTGGCCAGTACGACAGGCTCAGGAGGTTCAGGTTCGGGCTCAGGTACGGGTTCTAGTACGAGTTCTGGTACGGGTTCAGGTTCGTCTGGTACCGGGAGCACTTCGGGGTCTGGCTCCGGCACCTCTGGAACTGGTGGAAGCAGCACATCCGGTACTGGGACGTCTGGGACGACGAGCACGTCTGGCACCGGCACCTCCGGGACGACGAGCAGTTCTGGTGGTGGAACTGGAGGAACCGGGCACAAGAGCCTATGCTGCCTCGATTACAGCTGTGGACCACCAAAATGTATGATCTATTAGGGCCGTTTTGGAATTCAAAGGCCCCGAAGATGGTCCCAAGAGCCCGTTGCGCTGGAGCGCTCTCCCGCTGGACTAGGCGTCGACGGGGCTACAATCTGCTCGAAGTGATCATCGCCGCGATGATTTTTTCCACAGCCTTGGTGTTGATGATCGGGCTGTGGGGCACCTATCATTCGGCCTTGACTCAGGCCAAGAACAGGCTGGTTGCGGGTTCCTTGGCACGGGCGGTTCTCGAACAGCGGCTCGCCAGCGGATACGGTGCGCTCACGGACATCGTCGATAAGCCACAAGTTCAAAAGTTCACCTCTCGAAGTCAGGTTCGGGGACGGCTGGTAAGCGTTGAGTTTACGACCACCTTTCTCACCACTGAGAGTGCCATCTCGCCGCTGTTTCGTCGTTTGGTCACCACTGTGGAATGGGAGGAAGACACTGGAAAGAAATCTCTGGCCTATGAGACCTGCTTGTTCAAATCGAATTAAGGGTGTTGGCCTTTTGGAGTTGATCGTGGCGACCTTTTTGGTGGGCCTGATCTCTCTGGCTGCCTTTAAGATTCTCCTTGGGGGGACCCAGTATCTCAAGCTGAATCAACTGGCCATCGACGCCCAACGGAGCGGCCTGGCCTTGTTGAGTGAGGTCGGCTCCGGGATTCAGTCGACGCGGCGTGGTTTGATTACGCGCGGACCCAATGGAGTGGTCTTCGCTTCCCCCTTCAAAGAGGATGGAAGCGTCGAGTTTGACCCGGTTGATAGCGAACTGAAATGGCAAAAGTGGATATGCTTCTATCTCGACGGCGAGGAGGTGACCCGGCGAGAACGCACTCTGCTTCTTCCATCGTCGAAGCCGGGACC
>CAZVVF010000544.1:0-4005 GCA_964630575.1 uncultured Burkholderiales bacterium
CTGACCTGCATGGCAAAAAGGTAAGATCCAGGAACCTCTCCATTTGCCCCACACGAGCGAGACTACCCTTTAAAACTTCCCCTAGCGGTCGCCTCGTCCTGTAACGGGCCAAAGGGCATGTTCGGCAAAGCCCGCTGAGAGACAGGCTCAAAAAGGAAAGGCCCGGTCCCCAACAAAGCCTAACGAGTGACTCCAAACTCGGTCTCAGAATCCATCCGCGAACTCTACGAAGCCTACCCGTATCCCACCCGAATCCCGGGTGGCTCAGCCGACCCTTTCTTGGAATACCTCCGGTCCTTTACCAACAAGCCGCACAAGCGCAAGCCAACCTTCTTCGACGCCGGTTGCGGGACTGGCCTCAACGTCCTGGGTGGAGCGGCCATCTATCCCCACTTTGACGTCTACGGCTGTGACCTCAATAGGGTGGCTTTGAAACAACTCGAATCCGAGGCCAAGAATCTCGGCTTTTCCAACCTCTTTCTGCGCGAACTCGACCTGCTCGACTTGGACTGTGACTTTGGACCACCAGAGGGTTTCGACATCATTTTCTCCACCGGGGTTATTCACCACACCCCGGATCCGGTGGGGATACTAAAGAGTCTTGCCAAGCGGCTTGCTCCGCAGGGTATCCTCCGCCTTATGGTCTACGGAGAGTTGGGTCGGAGCGATCTCTACCGGTTCGCGCGAGTCGCTCGAAAGCTCTGCGGCGGCGACTCCCACTCTTGGTCGGAACGGGTCCAGAAAGGGAGAGAGTTGATGAGCGAACTCAAAACTTCGGGCTCGGCCCGCGACAACTTCCTGCCCCCGGTTTTTCGCGGTCCCTGGGAAGACGCTCAGCGGGTCGATGAAGTCGAATTCGCGGACCGTTATTTGAACCCCCACGATCAACCCTTCAGCATCAGCACCTTGGCCGACGCCATCGCCCGAGCGAACCTCAAATTCCACAGCTGGTTCGAGCCCCGCGAATGGGACCTGAAGCGACTCCTTCCTAAATTTGCCGAGAGTCCCCTAGCTCCCAGTGACCCCTGGCAACAGTTCGCCCTCATCGAAGAGCTCTTCGACCGACCCAAACTGGACCTCTACCTGGTGGGCCCGGAGTTCGAAGCCCGAGTCCCCAAAGTGGAGCCCCAAACCCTGATCGGACTCAATCCTCAACTCTTCTTGAGTTGCGTGAAGGCTCGGGGCGTGAGTTTTCATCGCGTCGCCCAACTGAGACTCTACGAGGAGACCGTCCTCTCGCGGGAAGAGGGCACCCTCCTTGAGGCCATCGGGACCAGGTTTCTCCCAGTCCAGACACTCGTTCAGGAGATGCCCAACCCCAGCCTGGACCACTGGCTTGGAATTGTAAGAAAGCTAGTCAGCGAAGACATGCTGTTCTGCCCTCACGCCTGATTCATCCAAGCGGTAACGCTCCGTTTACAATTTTCCTCTTGTTGTGACCCGACATCGCGGTAATAATAGGGACAAGGAGAACTTGACATGATCTATTCGAATTTCTGCAACCCGATATTCAGCCCGCCCTGTTACGGCTCTGGGTTCAATGGCGGTTACGGGTCCTCGATGTACAATTCTTGCAACTCTTTCTCCGGCGGCTTTTGCTCTCCGGGCTGGAATTCGTTCGGGTCGACCTACGGTGGAATCAGTGGTTATGGGATCGGCTCTAGCGTCGGTGCCCTCCTGGGATTTGGCATTGGAGCCATGGGTGGTGGTCCTTGGGGCGGCCTCATCGGAAGCTCCATGGGCGCTCTTTTCGGTGGCTCTCTCGGCTACCTAGGCGGCTCGCTCGCCGGGGGGTTCAGCAACCCCTACGCCTGCTGGTAAGCCTTGCACCCTTTCCCCTTAATGGAAGCCTTGTGGGCTTGCCTGGACCAGGAACGACCCTCGGGCGACGACCCCAAGAGGGTCGTTCTTGCCTTAAACCGGTTCTTTATCGACTTCCAGCAGCACCTCAAAAGCGCCCGCACAAGTCGTTGGAAAACGCCTCTTTTTCGGGAGCTCGAACCGGTCATAAATAGG
Source organism: uncultured Burkholderiales bacterium (assembly GCA_964630575.1). Lineage (GTDB taxonomy): Bacteria > Vulcanimicrobiota > Xenobia > Xenobiales > JADMJV01 > JAEXNA01. The sequence goes on from CAZVVF010000544.1 coordinate 2,017, forward strand.
AATCTTGAGGAGCTGATAAGCCTGACAGAGGCCCTCGGAAAGACCCTTCCTCAGTCGAGTGAGGAGCAACTTCGCTCCCTGCGCCAACTCGACCGAGAGCTGCGGCGAGCAACCGCCTCCCTCGAGGAGGAAGAGGCCAACTGCGGACTCCCGGTTCACCCATCGCCCAAGCTCAATCAGTTCAACTATCTGTTCGAAGGTTGGTGCCGAGGCTACCTACCCGCCGAGCCCATCCTCCGCTTCGCCAAACAGTACCATTCCCAGGTCACCGCAACCGGCAAGGAGATCGCGGAGATCCTCAAGCGAACGAGTCAGCGCCAAAACAGCCAAGAGACTCAGGCCGCCACCCTCGCTCAGCAAACCATCGCGGAGCTGGCCTTGCAGGTGGAACAGTTTCGGGTCCAGGCCAGCGACAATCCAGAGAGCTGCCGACCTCTCGTCCAATCCATCCTAGCATTGGGTGAGCGCTTGGGAGAGGCGTTCAAGACCCTAGAGAACGCTCCACCGCTCGGGGAACCCTGTCCCTTTTGTGGCGGCCAGATTTCCCTTTCTGGGCGCTGCCGAAGTTGTTCCAGGCGCCTGCCTCATCTGGAGGAGATCGAGAGCCAAGGCGGGGAGCCGCAATCAGAATTCCTGAGCAACAATTGCCGAGAGGTGGACACGGCCCTACGAGTCTGGGAAGCCGAGCCTGAGAACCTAGAGCTTTGGCAGCGCTTCCAGAAGGCGGTCCAACACTTCGCCAGCGCTGTCACCCAAGGGCGCAAGAGCTTGGAAAACCTGGCCGCCTCGCCGGACCGCCCGATCGACCACGAATCGGACTTGAGAAGCAAGGAAGCCGAGCTCAAGAAAGTGGGAGAGGCCTTCCAAGACGCTCTTTCGACGCTAGCCCGGTTCAGCCGCTCCTGCTCCCCACCCGAGCACTCGCTCGACCCGCAATGGCGCGAGCCGCTCGCTGAAGCGGAGCTTACCCTGCAGCGATTGCAGACGGCCCTCCAACCGGACAGTGACGAAACGGCTCTGTAGGTGAGCCACGACCATCAGCTAGAGGTTCTGTCCGTGCGCCCCATCGGCTCGATCGTGACTCCCTATTCCGAAAAGTTTGGGATTCCTCGGCAACCTGGCCTCGCTGAGGCAGCTCGGGGAAGAATCGTACTTCACCCGGAGTTTGACCAGCCCGGAGTTTACGACGGCCTAGAGACCTGCTCCCACCTTTGGCTGACATTCTGGTTCCACCATCACGACCAGTCCTGGTCCCCCAAGGTGAGGCCACCGCGCTTGGGAGGCAACCGAAAGCTCGGCGTCTTCGCCACCCGAAGCCCCCGGCGCCCCAGCCCCATCGGCCTCTCGGTGGTTCGCGTGCTCTCGCTAGAGAGCCAACGCAACCATCTCGAGGTGGCAGGCGTCGATCTCTTAAACGGGACACCGATCCTCGACATCAAGCCCTACCTGCCCTACAGCGATGCTCCACCCCAAGCTCACTCTGACTTCGCGCCCTCGGCTCCGGTTCCACTGCGAGTTGAGTTCAGCGCCAAGGCCAGTGAGGACCTGGCTTGCGATGAAAACCTGAGGGTCCTCATAGAACAGGTTCTCAGCCAGGATCCTCGGCCCGCTTATCACCGTAGCTCCCGAGTCTACGGAACGACTCTCGCCAAGCGAAATATCAAGTGGACCGTCGACCCCGAACAGGTCGTTCAAGTCCTCTCCGTAGAACCTGCAACGAGTTGCAACCCAGGTGCAACCCCTTGATCGTACTTTAGCCCTAGAAATTCCAAACACCCGCAAAATCGGGTGCATTCGATAGGGGAAAATCATATGTACGTCAATCGCTGGTTACCGAATCACGCTAGTTTTAATCCTAACAAGACCGCTCTCATCTGCGCCGATACCGACAAGCGCCTCACCTACCAAGCCCTCTACCAGGAGACCTTGGCCGCTTGCAAGACACTCCAGTCACACGGTGTTGGCCGCGGCGACCGTATTGCCGTCTTC
>CAZVVF010000545.1:0-908 GCA_964630575.1 uncultured Burkholderiales bacterium
GAGCGTTTTTTCGCGCACTACGGCCAGCGCTGCGAGATCGAACGTCTGAATGAGACTTCGCTCAAGACCATTGAGACACTCTCGAACTACTACGAAAAACTCAAGTCTTGGGACTGGGTCTACGGAAAGACCCCGCATTTTCAACACACCCTCTCCGAACGATTCGAGTGGGGTGGCTGCGAGCTTCATTTGGACACCTCGCAGGGGGTCATCACCCAGGCGAAACTCTACACCGACTCCCTCTATCCCGAGGTGATCTCCGCTGCCGCCAAACACCTCCAGGGCCAACTCTACACACCATCGGGTGTGGAGGAGGCCATGCGAGCCCACATGGAGGAGCAAGCGGAACACGCTGAACGCCTGGAATCCCTCTACACTTGGATCAGTGCACAGCTGTGAGGGTTGCCATTGTCGGAGGGAGCGGTTTTGTGGGGCGTCACTTGACCCGCAAATTGGTCTCCCAAGGCCACCAGGTCGTGGTCGTATCTCGCCAGGTAAATCCCGGCCATCAGACTCTTGAGGACTCCGACAGCGTCACCGCCGTCAAGGCCCCCTTGGCCGATACCGTGGCGATGGTCAAAGCGCTCAAGGGATGCGAGGCGGTGTACAACTGTGTCGGGATCAGCTATGAGAGAGGTGAACAGAGCTACGAGAGAGTCCACCTAGACGGCACCCGCAATCTGCTCAGCGCCATGCGGCAAGCCGAGATCGACCGATTCCTCCACGTCAGTTTTCTCAAAGCCAGACCCATGGTCGATTCCCCCTACCATTCAACCAAGTGGCAAGCCGAGGAAATGGTGAGAAAGAGCGGCACGAACTACACCATCTTTAAGCCTGGAGTCCTCTACGGTGAGGGAGACCAGTTCCTCAGTCATCTGAAAACGACGCTCAAGTCTTTTCCGTTCTTC
>CAZVVF010000545.1:918-4003 GCA_964630575.1 uncultured Burkholderiales bacterium
TTTGAAGAAACCCAAATCGCCCCCCTATCCGTTGAGGACCTGTGCCAAGCCATGGCAGGCTGCTTGGAGAAACAAGACGCCTTCGGGAAGACCTATGGCCTCGTGGGCCCGGAGGCCTTCACCCTCAAAGAGATCGTTGAGTTGACCGCCGACTCCCTCGATATCATCCCAACCACGGTCTCTTTGCCTATCTTCCTCCATCGATTCGCCGCCATCCTCATGGAGTACCTGATGAAGACTCCCTTGCTGACCACCTCACAAGTGACCATGCTCTCCGAAGACCTCGCCGAGCCAGCCCCTCCCTCTGATGAACTCCCTGCCGAACTGAGCCCTACGACAAAGTTCTCGCCTGGATGCCGGTGAGATGCGTCGCCTGATTCACCGGTTTTACTACCACCTTGAAACGTTGCTCACCCGCGGGCCCCTGTATCAACTTATGTTTGTCGCCCTGGTTATTATGGGCCTATCCATCTTCGCTGGCGTCTTTGTCCACCTGACGAATCCCAAGGCCTATTCCAACACCCTAGAAGCGGTTTGGTGGGCCTTCTTACGATTGACCGATCCAGGCTATCTAGGTGATGACCGCGGCTTTTTTCCGCGACTGGTTTCAACGGGTCTGACCCTGGCAGGATACGTTGTGTTCCTGGGCGCCCTGGTGGCCTTGATGACCAACTGGCTGGACCGAGCGATGACCTATCTGGCCTCTGGAAGAAGCCAAATCTTCGAACACGGACACGTTCTGATCATCGGCTGGAACGAGCGACTTCACGCCCTCATCGAAGAGATTGTCCACACCGCAGAGCAAGCCCACAAAGACGAGCGCAAACCCGCCATCGTGATCCTGTGTGAGCACTATCAGCCCTCCATGCACCGGGAGTTGGTGCAAAAGATCGATCCCGATGTCCGAACTCGCTGCCGCATTCTCATCCGCTCCGGCAACCCTTTGGAAGTGGAGAGTCTAGAGCGCGTGGACTTTGCCTACGCCCGCTCCATCATCATGGTCTCAAGCGCAGGGAGTGACCGCTCTCAGCGCTCCCTCTCCGACGTCACCCTGGCCAAGGTCCTGATGAGCATGAAGGCTCACGCTCCCGACCTTGAGAACCCGCCGGTGGTGGTCGTCGAGGTGGCCAATCCAGGCAACAAGCTTCTGGTTGAATCGGTGGGCTGGGAGCGGCGTACCGAAGCGGTTGTGGCCGACGACATTATGGGAAGACTGTTTTGCCAGGCGGTCCGATTCCCCGGCATCTCCCACGTCTATCAACGCTTGCTCACCGATACCTTCGGTCACTCCATTCTCCTCAAGAGCGCCTCCCAACTTGGACTAGCGGGCAAGACCCTCAAGGAGTCGGTCAACGAACTGCGCAGCGGCATCCCTATCGGGCGACTCAAGTCCACAGGCGAGCAATCTCACCTGGGCCTTCTCGCCCTTAATCAAACCCTGCAGAGCGATGACTTGGTGGTCGTTGTCGCCACCCAGGCCCCCCGTTGCGAAGAGGCGGCCAAAACACAGAAGACGCTGACACTGCCCCCCTTGAGGCGCCTCAAGGTTCAAAGGCGAATCCTCGTCAACGGTTGGAGCACCGACCTCTTCACCCTCTTATCCGAACTCTCTGCCAATCCAGAGGAGGTCTGCCACGTCACCCTCCTCTGGGAAACCCCACGACCCACCGAAAAACAACGCTTGGATCAACTCCAAAACTCCAAAGACAATCTCGTCATCGTCTTCAAGCGAAGCGCTCTGCTGGACAAACTTGAGTTGGCCCGCGCCAAGATCGATCAGTTCGACAAGATTCTCCTGCTGGCCGATCAGACCCAAGACCCGCTCGTTGCCGACGCTGAGAATATTCTGCGCTACGTTCTGATCGACCGTGCTATTCAAGCCGACAACCTCGACGTCGACCTGGTTGTGGAACTCAACGACGAAGACAATCGTCCCCTGCTCACCGGTATCGAACCGGATGTCCTCATGACCGGCGAAATCCTCAGCCATCTCCTGGCCCAGGTCTCCACTCACCGAAGCCTCATGTGGATCTACGAGGAACTCTTCACCAAGGGAGGGGCCGAATTGCGCCTCAGACCGATCACCGCGCTCTCCAGCGAGACCGTCTCCTTTGCCGATTGTCAGGATGCCTGCCTAAGGTCGGGGGCGGTAGCCCTGGGCTGCTACAAGGGTCGAGAGGTCATCTTCAATCCTGGCCCCAACCTCTCTTTGGCCTATCCGGACCAACTCATTCTCGTTGAAATGGAGGAAAGTTAGTCACAGTTTCTGGTCCTGTAACATGTTTTTTACTTTTGAGCCGCCCGGATGGTTTATCGTGAACTCACGAAAGAGAGGTTCAAAACTCATGGCGATGGCCCCCGCAACCCCGTTCACCTTACATCAGGGAGACAAAAGCTTTAAAGTTCACCAAAAGAGAGCGTCCGAAGCGACCTCGATCGACGTGAACAAGAACAACGTCCTCGAGGATAAAGAGATCGTTGATTTCCTCGAAAAGAACGGTGACTTTTGCGGTCACGCCCCAGGTGGCGACCACGACCACTCTCGCATCGTGAGTGAGTACAAGAATCATCTCCAGGGTAAAATGCCCGAATCCATCGACGCCTACAAGAGCTACTCAGAGCTGAGCGCTCAAATGGACGGTCTGGTCGAGAAGTATCCCGGTCAAGCACAAAAAGTTTCCCTCGGCAAAACCCACGAGGGCCGTGACATCTGGGCACTCAAGGTGTCCAGCGACGTCAACTTCGAATCGACCAAAGAGAAGCCAGCCGTTGTGGTAACGGGGGTTCACCACGCTCGTGAATGGGCGACCAGCCTCGTTCCTCTGTCCATCGCCGAAGAGACCCTGTCGAACTACGACACCGACCCGGCCGCCAAAAATCGAGTGGACAACGGTGAGCTGTGGTTTGTCCCTCTGGTCAATCCCGACGGATATGAGTTCAGCCGCACCGAAAACTCTTGGTGGAGAAAAAACCGCAGTCCTCAAACCGTTGACCCTTGTGGGAAACCGATTTCCGGTGACATTCGCGGTGTGGACCTCAACAGAAACTACGCCGACGGCAATCCCGAACACGCCGAGATCTACCG
>CAZVVF010000546.1:0-4001 GCA_964630575.1 uncultured Burkholderiales bacterium
TATGGCGGACTCGCTGTTCGATTCTTCCGCAGACGCTCCCACCCCCTCGGCGCCAGTCATTGGGCTTGGGAATTCGGGCGGAGGCGATGACTCAGAGGATGGTTTGCCTCGCTTCGATTCGGCCGGAGATTTTCAGCAGGATGATTCCACGGATGACCTGTTTGATTCGGCGGGGTCGGGTGGACTTTTTGGTGACGAAGGCGCGGATGATATTTTTGGCGGAGATTCCAGTTCGTCTTCTGACCTCTTTGGCGATGATGATGCTGGAGACGATGTTGCCGGAGACGACCTGTTCGCCGGGCTCGTAGACTCCGAAGTCTCCCCGAGGTCGGCCCCGGCTCACGATGAGCCCGCCGACGACCTGTTCGGGGGCGAGCAGTTTGACAATCTCTTTGATGACCCAGAGCCTGCCGAAGTGTTGGCCGAGTCCGATACCATCGGCTCGTTTGGAGGGGGAGACGATCTCTTCGGTGACTCTCCTCAGTCTGAGTCCGATCCGGTACCCGAGGATTCCGCCTTCGATTCGCTATTCTCAGAGGCTCCTTCTGAGTCGGATGCGCTGCCTGGCGGTGATCTTTTTGCTCCGGAGTCGCCGAGCCACACCGACGAGCCAGAGAGCTCTTCGGAACTAGGCGGGCTCTTCGATGAGCCGTCGGAGAAGACGGACCTTTTCGGTGAAGACCTGTTCCCTGACGCCGAATCGAGCGGCGCCGATTTTACCAGCGCCGAGGCCAAGGGTGATGATCTTTTCTCGGGTGGCGACCTCTTCGCGACTCCCGAGCCAGAGGCTGAGTCCGGCGGCCTGGACTGGTCCTCCGGGGAAGGCTCGACTGCTGGCGGTCAGGAGTCGACGAGTTCCTCTGATGGTCTCTTTGGAGAGCCCTCTGCAGACGACCTATTCTCGGGTGGTGACCTCTTCGATGATGGGATCAGCAGCGAACAGGAGCAAGGCGCTCCGATCCCCGATTCTTCTGAGAGTGGAGACTTCGATCTGTTTTCTGAGGTGGACGATTCTCCGAGCGAAGCGGCCGGGGCCGATTCGCCGGACATGGATGGGGGACTGTTCGATGGGTTCGCTTCGAGCGAGGCGACAGAGTCCTCAGTCGAGCCGAGCGATTCCGGATTGTTCCCAGCGGAGGAGGGAGTCTCTGACCTTTTTGGCGACAGCGATAGTCTCTTCGGTGAGGCTGTTGGCGCGGGGGCGGCGGCCGGTGCTTTAGGCGAGACGATGGTCGACTTTGGTGACCGAGACGCGGGCGGGTTGTTCGATGATATCGGTCAGGCCGAGAGTCCTTCGGAGCCCGCTCAGGAGGACGAACCTTTCGACCTGCCCGACCCTACGGCCAGTTCCCTGTTCGATTCCGAGCCCGCTTCCAGCGGTAGTCTTTTTGACGAGCCGAGCGATTCCGGCGAATCTGAGCCGGGCGGGCTGTTTGAGGTCTCCGGGGGAGGCTTGTTCGACTCGCCACCCTCAGAGGAACTCGAGGCCGCGGCTCCTTTAGATTTGGACCTCCCGATGCCGGGAGATCCCCCCATGGCCATAGAGCCGGAAGAGGTCGAGGAAGAGGATGAGCCTGAGGCCTCCGGCGACCTGTTTGGAGAAGTCCCTGAGCAGGAGTCGGTAGAGCCCGATGAAGATGCTCTCACCATGGACCGGCTTCGGGCCGAAGAGATGGCGAGGGTCGTCGATGTCGACAATGACGAGAGCACCGAATCGCCGGAGTTTATGAAGCTGTTAGAGGCGACCCTTCCCAAAGCCGAGGTTGAGGAACCTGCCGATCCTGAACCAGAGGTCGATGAGCTGGAGTCGCTCTCTCCTGAAGCCTCTGAACCAGAGATGAGCGAGGATGGCCTTTTCGATGGATTGGCCGATTCGGCTCCCCCTGAAGTTGGACTTTTCGATAGTGCTGAGGAGTCTTTGTTCGAGCCTGAACCCGAGCCGGAGCCCGAGCCTGAGCCTGTCGATGAAGGACCCGATATCCTGGGCAAGCCCAAGGTTTCACTGTCTATAGAAGACGAGTCTTCGGCTTCGGATATTGAGCAGGCGGACCAGTTGGACGCCACCCTGACCGATGCCGACGTCGCTGCCAAGATCGCTGCCTATCGAAAGGCGCTAGAGGGTACTCCCGACAACCTGGTCATGCGTACGCGACTGGCCGATATCCATTTGAAGTACGGAATGCTCGAGGATGCTCTGCTTCAGTATCGCCAGGTCATCCGTAGGAATATGGAATCCATTTCTCTGTTGCACCGGGTGATTCAAGCGGAGTTTTGGACGGAGAATTTCTCCGAGGCGGGCGAGTCGCTCTTGGCTCTGGCCAAGTTGCACCTGAAGAGAGGCGAACACCACGACGCTCTCGACACTCTGCAGTCCGTGCTCTCGCTGGACTCGCATCACTTTGAAGCGCGCAAAGTCTTGGTCTCTGTGTTCACCACGCTCGACGAGAGTAAGCTGGCCGCTCACCACCTCCGGCAATTGGCCGAGACCGCCCTTACAAAGGGAGAGGTGGATGAGGCTGTATCGGCTTTTCAGCAACTCTTGGCCATTTCCAATGACCCTGTTTTTGAAGAGCGCCTGGCTCAGATCTACGAGAGTCAGGGCGATATGCAGAGAGCTCTGACGAGCTTTCAGAGCCTCGTTGTTCGCTACCAAGAAGAGGAGCGTTGGGAAGAGGCGGCTCGGGTCACCGAGAGGATCGTGGAACTCAATCCTGACTTGCTCGACGACCGGGGAGCCTTGGTTGAACTCTACAAGAAGCTTGGGATGGCCGACAAAGCCATGGAGCAACAGTTCAAGCTCGCTCGTGCCTATCAAGAAAATGGTCAGCTCGAGGCGTCGATCTCCCTGTACGAAGGTGTCTTGGATTTCAATCCTGAGAATCAAGATGCGAGACGTCGTCTCGTCGATGCCTATCTCGACTCCGGAAATGTGACCTCTGCGTTGGAGCAAGCCGAAGCTCTAACAGAGCACTATCTCACCACCAAAGACCATACGACGGCGATCGAACTCTACAGTCGGCTGGTTGAGGCTGACCCCGAGAATGTGGAGCTTCAGGAGAGACTCGTTAAGTTCTACGGCTTGGCGGGAGACCCGGAGAGCGCCAAGGCTCGCTGGGTTGAACTCAGCAAACTCCACGAAGCGAGGCAGCGTTACGATAAAGCTGCCGAAGCGCTGCACAAGGCTTTGGAACTCGAGGCCGGGCAGGTTGAGCTGCAGCATCGTTTGGCGCTGCTCTATGCCGAGAAGCTGGGTGACAATGCGTCGGCCTTGACGGAGTTGAGGTCGCTCTTCAAGGTGGCACCGGACCGTCTGGATGCGGTTCAGATGTATATCGATATTCTTCTTGCCGAGGAGCACGTCTCTGAGGCTGGGCAGGTCTTGCAACAGCTAGAGCAAGCCGGTGGCGAGAGTCTGACGATCAAAAATCAAGTGACCTCGAGGCTCAAAGAGCAAGTCGAGCGCAATCCTGGTAATCTCAAGTCGCGCTTCAATTATGGCGAGTTGTGCTATCATCTCGGAGACCTCGACCACGCGATTGAGCAGTTCCAGCAGACCCGTCGCGATTCAGAGTTTGAGTTGATGTCCTACAATATGCTCGGTCTGTGCTTCGCGAAGAAGAAAGGCTTCAATATGTTGGATCTTGCCATCAAGCAGTTCAAGAGAGGCTTGGAGATAAAGGGACATTCGGAGCAAGCACATTTGGAATTGAGGTATAATCTGGCCACGATTCAATATCAAAACGGTAGGTATACCGAGTCCTTGGCGGACTTTAAGGAATGCTATCGGGTTGATATCGCTTATCGCGATGTTCGGAGCTGGATTGACAAAATTGAGTCTGAACTGGCGAGTTCGGGGTCCTAAGGCGAGCAGGATAGTATTGGCATCTAAATCACCCTCAAAATGTGACGCGGCTATGTATTGCGTAGCCTCGACCGGGTCGAGGCGACTCGGTCGGATTCTTTGCGTTCGCCGCGAAGCGGTAAGCCAACTCCAGGTAGGG
>CAZVVF010000547.1:0-3999 GCA_964630575.1 uncultured Burkholderiales bacterium
AAGGTGCTCAGAGACCTCACGGTTGTGGTGGGCGATGCCGTGCTCATGGAGCGCTTTCAGCGTCAGCCAAAGGTTGCCGAACTGGTCAAAGAGCCAGCTTTTCAGGCTTTGTCCAACAATGAAGACATCGCCTCGGCCATTCGAGAAAAACGTTTTAGAGCTCTTCTAGACCATCCCAGGATCGTGGCTGCAGCCCGCGATCCCAAGCTTCGACAAAAGCTCACGGAAGTCGATATAGAGGGAATTTTGGCTGAGGTTAAAGGCCCATAGCCCCGTTCGGGAGGTTCCCGCTACTCAACGGGGTATTGTAGCCCCCAACGATGGCCCACACGGGGGGACGGATCGACAACCGAATTTCCAGCCGTGGGCAATGAGAGAGAAGAGCATGAGCCAAGATAGCCAAAGCAAAGAAGAACAAGGAACCCTCGCTGAACAGATCGCGTTCCGTAAGAAGAACCTCGAATTGTGGCGAGAAGCAGGCATTGACCCCTATGGTCAGCGCTATGAAATCAGCCATTCGGCCTGTGAGATTCGCACCCTGAGCGAATCTCTCGAGAAGGGTGAGGAGGGCCTTGAGGTCTCGTTTGCGGGTCGTCTCGTGGGGCGAAGAGACATGGGCAAGGCAGCCTTCTTGGATATCGCCGACCGCGATGGTTCTATCCAGGTTTATTTGAGGCTCAACATTTTGGGCGAAGAGGCCTACGGGCGCCTGGCTTGGGTCGACCTCGGTGACTTTTTGGGTGTGAAGGGGAAAGTGTTCCGCACTCAGCGTGGTGAGATCAGCATCAAGGTCCATGAGTTGACCATGCTCAGCAAAGCCATCACCCCACCGCCTGACAAGTATCACGGGCTCAAGGATACTGAGACTCGATATCGGCAGCGCTATGTCGACCTCTCGAGCAATCCAGATGTTCGAAAGAACTTTGTTGTTCGCTCGAAGATCTTGAGCACCATGCGTCGCTATCTCGACGGCTTGGGATTCTTGGAAGTGGAGACTCCCAATATGGCGAGTTTGGCCGGTGGGGCTTCCGCTCGGCCCTTTATCACTCACCACAACGCCTTGGACCTCGAACTCTATTTGAGGATCGCCACCGAACTCTATCTCAAGCGTTGCATCGTGGGTGGTATGGAGAAGGTTTACGAAATCGGTCGGGTCTTCCGAAACGAAGGCATCTCGACGCGTCACAACCCAGAGTTTACGCTGCTTGAGATCTACGAAGCCTACTCCGACTTCGAAGGGATGGTGGCCTTGACCGAGGGCATCATCGGCACCGTCTGCAAAGAGGTCTTGGGCACCTACGAGGTGGAGTTCGATGGACACACTCTCAACCTTGAGCCCCCCTATCGAAGGGCGACCATGGACGAACTCTTCCGGGAGCACGTGGGCAAGGGGATTCACGAGATCCGCGATCCCGAAGTCGCCTTCCCTTTGGCTCAGGAAGCTGGCCTGGATGTTCATCCCACCAAGTCGACCATAGCTCACTGCATCGACAAGCTCTTTGAGCACTTCGTGGAGCCTCACCTCATACAGCCCACTGTGGTCACAGAGTATCCCATTGAGCTTTCCCCGCTGGCCAAGCGCAAGGCGGACGACCCGGATATCACCGAGCGCTTCGAGCTTTTCGTTGCCCACAACGAAGTGGCGAACGCTTTCAGCGAACTCAACGACCCGGTCGACCAGCGTGGGCGCTTTGAAGCTCAAGCGGCCAACCAGGACATCGACGACGAGGCTCACCCCGTGGATGACGACTTCATCGCAGCCCTGGAGTGCGGTATGCCTCCAACCGGCGGGATGGGTATGGGCGTCGACAGGTTGGTCATGATCTTGACCAACAGTCCTTCGATTCGAGACGTGATCCTATTTCCGCTGTTGAGGCCGCGCGCGAGCAAGTAACTTGGAACATCGAGCTTGGGTGGAGGTTGACCTCGGTCAACTCCGCGAGAACCTCAGGAATCTGGCGAGATTGGTCGGCCCTGCTCAGGTTTGTGCCGTGGTCAAGAGCGAGGCCTACGGACACGGCCTGGTGCCGGTGGCTCTGGCTCTAGAGAGCGAGGACCTCTGGGGGGTCTGTGTGGTGCATCCCGAGGAGGGGGTCCGCCTGAGGCAGGCCGGCTTTGAAAAGCCGATTTTGGTCGTTGGCGCGAGTTTCCCAGAGGAGATGGAGGAGGCCCTCAAGCATCGGGTCACCCTGGCGGTTTATGATGTCGATCAGGCCAGAGAGGTCTCCGAGATCGCTGGAGGCCTCGGACTCACGGCCAAGGTGCATCTCAAACTCGATACGGGCTTATCCCGTTTGGCCGTCACCACCGACCACGCCCGCGACTACTTTCGCCAGATTCAAAGCCTACCGAACTTGGATATCGAGGGGGCTTACTCTCACCTCGCAGATGCTGAGGGGTTGGACCAAACCTTCACCTTGAAGCAGTTCCGCAACTTCACGACCTGCCTCCAGCAGCTCAAGGCTGAAGGCTTTGAGCCCAAGCTTCGCCACATCGGCGCTTCGGCTGCGGCTATGCTGCTCAAGCACTCGCGCCTTGATCTCGTGAGGGTGGGAATCTCACTCTACGGGTATTGGCCCTCGCCGGAGACAAAGATTCTTCACTACAGCTCGACGAACGATCTCAACAAGAGGCTGCAGGACGAGTTTCTCGACTTGAAGCGTCCGGCGATCGAGCCCTTGTTCAAGCCGGTGCTGAGTTATCGCGCCCGGATCATTCAAACCAAGTGGGTCGAGAGTGGTGCCAAGATCGGATATGGGTGTACCTACGAGACTCAACGCAGAACTCGCATCGCGGTGTTGCCGGTAGGCTACGCCGAGGGCTATGATCGCCATCTTTCCAATCGCGGAGAGGTTCTCATTGCTGGGCGCAGAGCCCGAGTGCTGGGCCGGGTGTGCATGAATCTGACCATAGTGGACATCACCGATATTCCAACCGTGGAAAAAGGAGAGGTGGCCACTCTGTGGGGTCCGGCCCCAGACGGTCACATCACCGTGGAAGAAGTCGCTGGCAAAATCGGTACCATCAACTATGAGGTCGTGACCCGCATTCCGGCTTCGGTCCCGAGGGTGTACCTGGGAGGCTAGACTCGCCTTTCAGGATCTCGACGAGCACCCGATACCCGCTGAGCCCCATCATTCATGGCCTTCTGTTTCGGTGTCGCTTTGCAAAAGGGGGCGTCCGGCGGCCCACCACAGCTGAACTCGATCCCGATGATAGTTGGCCTCGGCCTGGATATAGGACTGGAGGCCCCTGGAGAAGGCTGATTGAGCGTCTAGGACTTCGAGCAGAGAGAGCATCCCTATCTCATAACCCTGCTGGGCTGATCGGCTCAGCTCCAGGTGCTGGGAGGCCTCTTCTGCCATGGCTTGTCTCTTCTCAAAAGAGACTCCATACTTGGTTCTGGCGGTATTGAGTTCTGCGAGAGCCTCTCGGTCGGCGATCTCTACGTCGTAGGCACGGGCCTCGGCGAGCTTGCGCTTTTGATTTCTGCTGGACCGAAGTCGGCCCCAATCGAAAACTGGGATCACGAAAGAGAACTGAATGCCCTGTTGGGCTGAATTCCCCAGAGTGGAGCGGTAGGCCTGGAATTGCAGACTGGGGGCGCCCTCTCGACCGGCGAGCTCAGCTTCGAGTTCGGATACCACCGAGGCTCGGCGAGCCGCTTCGATCTCGGGGCGGGAGCGACTCTCTAGGCTGAGAACCTCATCGAGTTCAAGCTCCTCGGGAAGCTCGAACCGAGGGGCCGTGGGCAGTGGTTCTTCCGACCTCGGAAGCTCGATGGCGTGGCTTTCGCCGGTAAGGTGGCTGAGAGCCTGATGGGCGAGTGCCTCGTCACCTTCGGCTTCGGCTAGAGCCGCTCGCGCTTGGGCCCGAAAGAGTTTGACCCGAAGTTTCTCATTGACCGATATCTCTCCCAGGCGCAATCGGTCCTCAGCCACGGACTCGAGCTCTTGGGCGAGTTGGTACTGGCGCTCAGCAAGTTCGGCCAGAACCTGC
>CAZVVF010000548.1:0-3999 GCA_964630575.1 uncultured Burkholderiales bacterium
AGCTTTTTGCGAACCAAGAACGTTGTTCGTTCGGCCCAAACCTTTTCTCCGGCGACCTCTACCAAGGTATCGAGATCAAACTCGATACCCTGAGGGCGGAAACGACATTCTCCCACAACCGCACTCAGGTCCAAGACTTCGGTGTCCTGAATCGGTCGATAACGAATGGCGTGGTTGCGCAGGTGCACCGCACCCATCAAGGCCAATGGAAACTCTGGTTCCGTCATGATATTGAGGTGCATGGGACTGACCAAGACGTGGGGGTAGTGAAAGGGCAGACCAGGTTCAGAACCGATGTGGCAGCTCTCTCGGTAGCGCGCGAGATTGCTCTGGTCAACTTTCACGCCTCTCCAAGCAGCCCGAATTGAGGGCATGCCCTCACTCGAGTTCAAACCCGGTCGGCGGCCCAGCAGGACCCTTCGGTAGGCCGTCCACGGTGATGGCGGGGATTGAAAATTGAGCTGCAACGACATGGCAGGGCTGTTCTCGAAAGTTGTGCTGATATCATCTGTGCCTCGTTCACCCGCTGGGACGGTCCTAAGGGGTATGGGGTCTGGCTCTTGCCACTCGACAGAAGAGATTCCAGTCTCTGGCCACCTCTGAAATATGACGGGGTAGGGGAGGCTCACCGCAGAGGCGTGGTGGCAGCAGGATTACCTCGTAGGATGTGTGATTTCGGTGATAGGGGCCTCTGGGATCGGCTCGGATGATCTCGAATTCTGCTCGGATTCCATGCAGCTTGATGGAGGCCACCTCGGAGCCTTCGTTTCTTCCCACTAGGTGGAGGTGCCACTGTCGGTCTCTGGCTAGAGCGGCGAACTGGTACTGACGCAGTGGCGGTGAACTCTGGCAAGGCAGATGGTCAAATTGGGTGCGTTTGATCTGGGCAAAGGGCTGCGCGATGTTTTGCGTTTTTAGGAAGGCTTTCCAATGAACGACATCCTCGGAGGTGGCCTCTCGGGGATGCCAGAGCCGAACTTCGCTCTGGGCATCGAAGGTCGTGAGCCCAAAGACCGTTCTCTCTTCACTCTGCCAAAGCAGAGCCTTCGCCAACTGTCGGAGCACGCGACAAGAGAGATAGCGGCGGTTCCACGAGTCACCGGAGACCGATTCGCCTGTGCGGAGCATGCGTTCAAGGATCTTGGAATGGGCTCTGACCAATCGCTTGCCGATACGGCTGTGCGGGTCTGGATCGCCAATGCCTGTTTCTCTGACCGACTCAAACGGTCGGTTCAGATATTCGCTGGCTTTGGCCAAGGCCTGATTGGCTCGCTCCTTGGTAGAGGTGTAGGGAAACTCACTCTCGATGGCCACCAGGTATCTGATGGAATCTGTAGTGGCCATTCTTCCCAATGAGTCCAGGGCTAGGTTCGCCAATCTCAGGGCGCGCGGGCCTTTGCCCTGAACGTGTTGGTAGCCCCAAGTGCCAATCTGGTCCAAAAAGTCGGCCACTTCAGGAGACTTGAGTTCTCCGCAGGCGCAAACGACCCCCTCGAGGAGTTTCCTCTCCTCTTTGTTTAGGCGGGCGACTCGCGCGAGGATCCAGGGTAGCAACCGATTGGCGAACGGCTCTTCTTCGATCTGCAGAAGCAGGGCTCTGGCCTTGCCTCTCCAGCGCTTGGACAGCTTCTTGGGCAGGCGTCTGGCGTGGGCCAGGAAGGCGCGCCAATGCCGCCTTCGTTCAGGTGACTCTTCGGCGGGTGCAATGGCCGGGTCTGGTCGCGAGAGAAGATTCCTCGTGCGATGCTCCAAGCTGTGGTCTCTCTGGTGTTCCAAGACTCTGCGCAGCTTGGTCAAGGCCTCTCTCATCGACTCGGTCAACGTTCCGTACCATTCGACTTGATGGATGATGGACTTTCCCAATTCGGACGCCGCTGTGGGTTCGCTGGCTAGAGTGAGCACGGCTTCGATCTGCTCCTGATTGAAGGGCAGCTTCTTTCGCATGATGACCCGGCAGAGTTCGTTGAGCAGAAAGAGACGCGGCACCGATTCAGGGCAGCCAAGCGTCAGTTGCCAGAGACGCCGAGCCAAGGCTGCCAAGAGGATCTTCACCTGCAGGTCGCGGCGACACCTGAGTATGGCTTTGCCGGTAGGACATTCCGAAATTGTGAGTCTCCATTGCCCCTCGGTGGCTTCCAGGAGCAACGCGCTCAGGTGGTGTTGATAAGGATCTTGGTCAGGGTAGCCATCAACGGCATTGGTGACAGGTGAGGTTGGTGTGTCGACGTTCAAAGTTTCTCAGGCTCCCCACCTCTGGCTTCTCGATTCCCGGAATCCGACCTGTCGCGCTCGAGTTGCGTGAGTCCCTCAGTGTCCGAGCGACGAGGGGCAAGAGTTTGTGAATCGTAGGTTGAGGCTCCCAGCGAGGCGGTGTTCCTCACACTTCTCTCACAGAGCTCTAGCGAAAACCCGGGAACAGTGGCCCGTCGTTCAGGTTGATAATTTTGAAAGTGAGGACAAGTCATGAGTAAAGTAGAGAAAATTGTCGACTCCGATTTTGAGAGGAGCGTACTCGCTTCGGACCAGCCCGTCGTGGTGGATTTTTATGCCGACTGGTGTCCCCCGTGCAAACGTCTCGCACCCATCCTCGACCGCTTTGCCGTTGAGTATGAGGGTCGCGTCAAGTTTGTCAAAGTGAATACCGACGAGCAACAAGCCTGGGCGGGTCGTCTCGGTGTGCGCTCCCTCCCAACCCTGGTCTTTTTTAAAGACGGTCAGGCCGTCGATGCCAAACTTGGACTGCAACACCCCGACCAACTGAGGATGGGCCTCGACAAGCTCGCCTCCTAACCGACTCCGATGGATAGCCCTACAGGCCTTCTCTTCGGTGCTGTGACCGGACTCGTTGGGAGCTGAGCGAGAAAGCTCGCTCCCACGGGCCGTTCACCGAGTGTAGAGCGATAAGAACTTTCTCCCACGAGGCTCTATCCGGGCTCTTCCGCAGGCTGGGCAGGCGTCGGCTGGCACAGGATCCTGAGGGGGAGTGGGCTGAGGAGTCGGATCAGGCTGGGGGTCGGGCCCGTTGGGGTCGGCCGGAAGAGGATCGCGTTGAGGCCTGTTCGTTCCTTCGGGCTCTGAGCGACCCGAAGGCTCTTGGGCTAGAACCTCGGAAGGCACCAGGCCTCGGTCGAGGACCAGGTTTTGCACCGCGGGGCTCGCGGCTCCCACACACACAGCTAGAGCTACCATAAAATCTCGTCTCTTCATTCCTGCCTCCGATGTGAGTTGTCGCACGCCGTCGGCCTTTATTCTGAATCAGCAACCTCGGCTACCCATCGACGGTGACTCTCGGGTTCGCACTGCTCGAGAAAGCCGAGAAAACCCTCTGCCTCTTGGCTGGCGAAGAGAGCCTTTGGAGGTGACGCTTTGTGGTATTTTCGAAACACCGCAACGAACCCCTCTGGCTCTGCCTCAAACCACTCCTTGAGGGCGGGGCAGCCCCGGAGGACTCTCTCAAAGCGCAAGTTCATGAGCAGCAGGTGAGTGAGTTTTAGGCCGCGTGCTTGAACCCCAGAGAGGATGTCTCGTTCCTCGCGGCTCAGTTCGGCCGTTCTTGCGAGAGCCTCGAGTTTGGCTTTGGGATCTGGGTCGTACAGAGCGAGTGCGAGGATATTCTGCAGCGATTCTAGCATGGCGTGGGACTCACCAAACGCTCCCAGAGGCCGCGGAGTCGGTCCAACTCCTCGGCCAATTGGGGAACTTCGTGGGGCTCTACGGTACCGTCTAGTCGCTCTAGGGTGGCTCCTCTTATATGGGGGCAGCGGGGTAGAAGAAACTCCACCAGGTCCCACACCTTTTCCGGCACCGGACCGTCGTGGGAGTCCAAGCGAAAGGTGGGGCCCTCCAGCCACTCGGGTTCACTCTCACTGCCCCCGCTGACGTGAAGTTCGATCACATTCTCGCCGTTGATCCGTCGACAAAACTCTTTGGGGTCGAGGTTGAAGTTCTTGCAGTGCGTGTAGATGTTGTGAGTGTCGAGCAACAGATGGCACTGGGCCT
>CAZVVF010000549.1:0-3998 GCA_964630575.1 uncultured Burkholderiales bacterium
CGGTGGCCTGGTCTGCGTTGGTATGAATCATGCACTGGAGCCCAGCCTTGTGGACTTGCCCGACCAGATCCACCAACGAATCGTAGGTCATGTTGGCCACACCATTTTTGCCAGTCTCGTGATAGTAAGGCCACAAAAGATTGCCGGTAAGGCCTTGAATCGATCCGTCGGTGATAAACTTGACCGCACCGATAGACAAGCGGTCGGTGTTTGCCTTCATGAGTCTTTTCACATACTCCAGGCCGCCTCGCTTTTGAATCTCAGGCGATTCGATCGCATCGATCACCGGGTACAGAGTGAGGCGAACGGGAAAGTCTGGGTCGGCAGCAGCAGCAGCGTAAGCCTTGTAGGCGCCAGGAATCAAGCCAAAGGAAGCGTCAGCAATCGTGGTCACGCCCACCTGATGAGCGAGCTTGCCGGAGTTCCAGGTCGCCTTGAGCATCAGTTTGTCGTCCACCGGCGGCAACTTCGGCAGGAGCTTTTTGACAGCATCGAGCTCTTCGAACTCTCCGGTGAGCTTGCCGTTTTTCACGATCACGCCGCGGATGTTGTCAGACGCCTTGATGTCCCCGATCTTGAGAGCCTCGCTGTTGACATAGTAGATGTGCATACTGGCGTTCTCAATGAGCATGGGGTGTTTACCCGAAATCGGGTCGAGGTCCGTCACCTGAAGGGGCGAGTTGTTGTAAAACTCCGGCTGATAACCCCAAGCGATGAGCCATTTATTGTTGTCACCCAAGGCCTTTGCTGCCGCCGCAAGCTTGGCCAGGACCTCTTTCTTGGTCTTTAGACCCTTCTCAAACTTCCCATCAGGTGTGTAGCGGTCGAAACGCCCGACGTAGACACCCTCCCACAGTATCCCTGTGATGTGGGGATGCATATGGGCCTCGATGAAACCGGGCATGACGATGGAATTGGCAAAACGATCGTCAACAGTGACCGGAGCCTTGAGTGCCCAACTCTCCACCTCGCTGACATCCCCCACCGCCAAGATACGACCGTCTTGCACCGCTACGGCTGTGGCCTCAGGCTGCATCGGGTCCATGGTGATAAACTTCTTAGCCGTGAACACGGTAATGGGATCGTCTGTTCGCGCCTCCTTGGACACCGGCTCAGCCGGTGGCGAAGCTGGCATCGTGAGGTCCACTCCCTCTGGGATATGGGGTGGTGATGGCGTCGACCAGGCGGGCAATGCCATGAGCAAGAAGAATAAGAGTGAGAGAAGTTTAAATGCTTTCATGCAGAAGGGTTCGCAGAGCAGAATCGGATCCCTACACTGTCGGTGTGGGCTTGCGGTGCCCTGGAAGAGAGCAGCTCTCTGCTCTCAAGAAGCCCCTAGAAAGATGAGGATGGCTAGCACCAGGTTTTGCGAAAACAATTCTTGAAAGCGCGACCCCCCCAGTTATGAAACTCTTAATCGTAGAAGATGAGACGACCACGGCCTCGTTTCTCAAACGCGGCCTGAGCGAAGAGGGCTATGCCGTCGATCTAGCGCGAACGGGAAGCGAGGCTGACGAAGCGCTCTATGTCAATCGCTACGATCTGGTTGTCCTCGATGTCATGCTCCCGGAGATCGATGGCCTCAGTCTCTGCAAACGCTGGCGCGAGCGCGGCTTTAGCGGACCCATTTTGTTGCTCACCGGAAAAGACTCCATCCAGGACCGAGTGAGCGGTCTAGACGCGGGAGCCGACGACTACCTCGTCAAGCCATTCGCCTTTGAAGAGCTCCTAGCACGGTTGCGAGCATTGGCCCGACGGCGGTCAGACTCGAACTCCTTGCCCACACTCAGCGTCGGCCCACTCACTCTGAATCCGCTACGGCGAGAAGTGAAACTAAGGGGTGAAAAACTCGACCTCACACCTAAGGAATACTCCATCCTGGAGGTCCTCCTGAATCATTCCGGGCAGATCGTTTCTCGCACTCTGCTGTGGGAGTCAGCCTGGGAGACCCATTCCGAGCCTCACTCCAACGTGGTCGATGTGAATGTCGGTTATTTGCGACGAAAGCTCGGCGACGACTCAAGCCTGATCCGAACCGTGCGGGGGTCCGGCTACATCTTAGAGCCGGAAGCGTAAGAGCGCACGATGTCCTTTCGTGCGCGTGTGACTTCGACCTTAGCGCTCTTCGGACTGACCATACTGCTGTGCATCACCACGATCTACTACTTTCAGGTCAAACAAGCCCTGTTCCAGACTCTCGACGATGCCCTTAAGAGAGTAGCCCGCGCCGAATTGGCCTCAGCTCTGGATGATCCGGAGGAGGGCTTGCACATACACAATTCGGAATCGCCAGGGTACGCGAATTTGGAAACCGAGCTTGAGCAAGTGTCCTGGATAATCAACTCCACTGGTAGAGTCCTAGCCAAGAGCGCCAATGTCGATTCCCAGCAGATAGAAACAGTCATGGAGCGGTTGAAAATCGGAAGCGGTGACGAACGGGTCACGGATCAAGACATCGACGGCTCCTCCTATCGATTGCTCGCCACAGAGTTGGAGGTTGGAGGCCAACGCTACGTCGAGGTCCTTGGCCTATCTCGCGAACCAGTCTTGGCCAAGCTACTCGATATCCAAAAACAGATAGCGGCCTTGCTCTTGCTCTCAGCGATTCTGCTCCCTCTGGTCGCCAACGCCCTCTCCAAACGGCTCACCGACCCGGTAAGAGTGCTTGCCGGACAACTCGAAAAAATAGGTCAGGAGCCCCAGAACACACTGGTTCGGCCTCTCAAACCCGTGGACCACGAGATCCGCGTGCTCTACTCCAGCGTGGAAGAGATGCTGCAGCGCCTCGACGAAAGCCTGGAGACTCAAAAACGTTTTGTCTCCGACGCTTCTCACGAGATCCGCGCGCCCTTGACCAACCTGAGGGTGGCCCTCGACGTCTGCCTGCGCAAGGAGCGAACCTGCCAGGACTATCGCGAAGTTCTGCAGACGTGCCAGCACGAGGTGGTGAGACTGGGCCTTTTGGCGGACCGTCTTCTTACCCTCAATCGAATCGATTCGGGCTTATACCAATTGGACTGCCAACCGATGGAGCTGCGGGAGTTGGTCAGCAACTCAGTGGCCGTCTTCTCGGCGAGAGCCCGCGATTTAGGTATTGAGATCGACTTTTCCTCAACAGACGATTGCCCCCTCGACGGAGACACCGGGGCCATCCGTCAGGTCGTGGACAACCTCCTGAACAACGCCTTGTGCTATGCCCCTCGCGGAAGCACCATAGAGATCGCGGTGGAAGCCCTCGAGGACTCCGTAAAATTCCAGATCACCAACGCCGGTTGCCAGCTGACGCCAAAGCAAGCCAAAAAAGTTTTCGAACGCTTCTATCGTGTGGATGTCTCTCGACAACGCGACACCGGAGGTGCTGGACTGGGCTTGGCCATCGCTGCCGGCTTCGTCACCGCGCACGGGGGAAAGATAGGAATCCAATTGGGAAAAGAGAGTCTCGTCACTTTCTGGTTCACTCTCCCCCGGCCTTCGAACACCTCGCCACAAACGAGCAAATAGCGCGCTTTAGAATGGACACTGGGGTTGCTTGGGAACGATGTAGGGAACCTGGTCTTTGTATTGGGTAAAGGCCTCTCCATACCGCTTGCGGTAGCGCCGTTCCTTAAAGATCGGTCCCAGGAGGCAGTAGCTCGTCAACCACAAGGCCAAGATCAACTGGTCCAAGCTCCACACCGGTACCGTCCAAGTGGTGAGGGCAAAAGCAAGATAGATAGGTTGCCGACAATAGCGAAAGAGACCCTTGATGGGCATCGGCTCATAAACTGGTTTTTGGCCCTGAAACACAGCACTCCAACCCAAAAATCCCGTTTGCGTAGCCAAACCGGCGTCGGCCATGGCCTTTGCCAAAAGGAGCCAGGAGAGAAGGTAGGCCACCGAGATGACGGCTCGCGAGACCCCTTGCGATTCCCACCAAACCGGTGCCAGCGGCGCCCACAACCCGTACAGCGCAATGAGCTGCACAGAAGCTATGATGGTGAAAGTGGTGGTGGATAGGG
>CAZVVF010000550.1:0-3988 GCA_964630575.1 uncultured Burkholderiales bacterium
CACTGGAAGTGGGCGTGTTCACGCGATACGAACGGGTCGACCACCATGATGGCAAGGCACAGAAAAAAGAAGATCTTAAGAATTATTTTGGTCGATGAACTCACCTAGTGGGCCCCTCCAGACACCACATAGTGGCTCCCCGTGGCTACGAAGATAACCACGAGGTACAGGAACAAAAGTGTGAAGACGGTTCGAAAAACCTTCGGGAATGGCTTCTGAGGCTCGTGCGCTAAGATTTTGTTAGGATGCTCAACAGACAAATCTACACCCCTCCTCGATTCAATATTTCGTCAGCGAAGGCACCGGCTAACTCTAGGATATGGCCGGGAAAGAAGAACAGCAGAATGGATCCGAGCGCGGTCATCAACAAGGGTAACCTCATAAGCCACGATGCGTCACCTTCTGGGTGGTGTTCACCCTCTGGGACAGCCTGAAAATAGGCCCGGAAAATGATGGGAAAGAAGGCCCACGCCTTGAGCAGCGAGGAGACGAGTAACAGCCCTGCGATCACGGGCATGCCCGCCTTGATGGCCGCTGTGACGATGAGCCACTTACTCACGAAGCCCCCCGTAGGTGGTAGGCCGATGATCGCGAGGCATCCCACCGTGAAAGCACCGAACGTCCAGGGCATGGAACGCCCGAGACCGTCGAACTCTGAGATTCGGGTCTTGTGGGCGTGAACCGCGATGGCACCGGCACAAAAGAAGAGCGTAATCTTACCGAATGCGTGCATGAAAATGTGGGTCGTACCACCTGTGATACCGGACTTGTTCAGCAAGGAGACAGCCAGAATGATATAGGAGAGTTGGCCGATGGTTGAAAAGGCCAGGCAGCGCTTCAGATTGTCTTGGCTCACCATGAGGGCTGCCGAAACGATGATGGTGAGAGCGCAGATGGCCGTGACCAGGTAGCTGGTGTTGTGACTGGTCAGAAACTCCGGACCGAGAACGTTGCAGAGCGAGCGAATCACGGCGAAGACACCGACCTTCACCACAGCCACAGCGTGCAGCAAAGCCGAAACCGGCGTAGGAGCGACCATAGCCCCAGGCAACCAAGCGTGCATCGGCATGACCGCGGCCTTGGAAAAGCCGAACAGAAAGGCCAAGGTCAAGAGCGTGGCAGGCCAACCTCCCAGATTCATAACGGCTCCGACAGAGCTGAAGTCTAAGGATCCCGTGAGGGTGTAGACCGTCATCATAGCCGGCAGGGCGAGTCCGACCGATCCTCCCATGATAAAGGCCAGATAGCGTCTGCCTGCTGAACGGGCCACCTCGTCCTGATGATGGGTCACCAGGGGATAGGTCGAGAGCGATAGGATTTCGTAAAAGAGGTAGAGGGTGAGCAGGTTCCCCGACATCGCGACACCGTTCGTTGCCGCGATAGCGATACAGAACATGGAGAAGAAGCGCGTCTGGTTCTTTTCGTGGTGTCCCCTCAGATATCCAGCGGAGTAGAGGGTCGCGAGCGGCCAGAGGAAACCGGCCGTGAGGAGCAAGATGCAGCTCAGTGAGTCGATCTCAAAACTGAGAGACACACCGGGCAACAACGGCAAGATCTGCAACTGGGCTATCGTTCCTCGCATGATTCCGCCCAGCGCCAAGAGCACGAAGAAGAGATTCACAAAGCCACCGACAATGGAGATGTTCTCACGGATGTCGGGGCTCTTGCGAGTGAGATAGAGCAACGGCACCAACAGCACCGGCAACAAGAGAAGGACCGGAATAAGAAGGTTCGGTGATACCGTCATAAGTGCACCACCGGTCTGATGAAGGTCTCCATCACAGGGTAAGCCGAGAGACCTAGCATGACCAGCAGGCTCCCGATTGCAAGAGCGAAGGCACCTGCTCTTTGGCCATCCTTTGAGCGGCCAGCCTCGCTGTTGTCTTGCGGTTGAAAGTAAGCTTGTTCGATGATTCTAAAGAAGATGACGAGATTTCCCAAAGAAGCGAGCAAAAGGGCTATGACAAACTCGAAGCGACCCGAGGCGATGGCGCCGGTCATAAGGGTCGCCTTGGAAAAGAAGCCTGCGGTGGGCGGGACGCCTATGAGATTGAAGGCCACGAGAATGAGGGCCACAGCCGTCAGTGGAGACTTCTGAAAAAGTCCCTTGAGGTCAGACAGTTTCTTGCCACCGACTGAACTCTGTATGGCTATGACAACGAGAAACAAGACCAAGGTCGCAATCGCGTCGTTGACCAAGTGAAAGAGGGCCCCCACTGTGCCTCTCGGGTCTGTTAGCCAAAGGCCGCCTAGCATGTAGCCCGCTTCGGCGACGATGAGACAGGCAAAGGTTTTCTTGAGATCGTATTGCGCTAGAGCCAAACTCGTTCCTACCAAAATTCCAACGCTGGCCAACCCTACAATCACAAACGACCAGGTAGGATGAAGCGAAGGCAAAACACCTCCGAAGATGTCCATCATGATTCGAAAGAGCAGAAAGACGGCGAGTTTGGTGGAGAGCGGACCGACCAACAGTGAGGTGGCCGCCGGCGCGTAGGTGTAGGCGTTGGGAAGCCAAAAGTGAAGCGGAAACACGGCCATCTTGAGGAGTATCCCGGTGATCAAAAAGCACAGGGCTAAGAGATAGGCTTGTGTGAGTTCGGTCTCAGCTATCATGTGAGCCAGCGCTGTGATATTCAGCGTTCCCGTCTTGATGTACAGATAGCCCACGCCGATCAGGTAGAAACTCGCTCCGATCGTTCCCATCACAATGTAGTGGAAGGTGGCCAGGTAGGCTCGTCCTCCGCCGAAGGCGATAAGCCCATAAGTGGCGAGACTCGATATCTCCAACATCACGTAGAGATTGAAAGCGTCGTTGGAGAGGCAGAGGCCCTCAAAGGCTGCGACCAAAAGAAAAAACAGTGACAGAAACTGGGGCAGTCGCTCACCGATTTGGTCGGCCCAGGTGCGTCGTCCACCCACAAAGCCGAACAGGGCGACCGCGCTTATAAGCCAACTGAGAAGGGCCGAAAAGACGGTGACTTTGAGCTCGATTCCCAATGGGGGAGCCCACCCTGAAATGTGGTAACTCGTACTTCCTTGGGCCAACACGAGCCGCACCAGTCCAAGTCCCATGGCGTTGCAGGCCAGGAGGTTGAAAATTCCCCAGGCCGACAGCAAGTTCTCGCGGCACGGCAACAGAGCCGTGAGGACTCCGGCCAAGAGCGGCCAAACGATTATCAGTATGATCAGTTGTTCGGTCATGACCTGACGATCTTCTCCAAAATCTCATCTTCCTCGACCGTGCCGTACTCCGCGTAGAGTCGCTGAATCACGGCCAAGGCGACACCCACGGTGGCGACGCCAACAACGATAGCGGTCAGCATGAGAACGTGGGGGAGCGGGTTGATGTAGTGCGCGGCGACCACATCGGGCAGGGCCTGATGGCCGTGACCGACCTCCAAGATCGGGATCGCCGCCCCCTTCTTTTGTCCGATGGAAACGTAAAATAGGATAATAGCGGTCTGAAAAATGGTCAGGCCAAACAGCTTCTTGACGAGATTGACCTTGGCGATGGCGCCGTAGAGGCCGATCATCAAAAGAACCACGAAAAAGAGGTAGATAAAGTTGTGCTCAATGACGCTCATAGACCGCCCTCATGATTACCGCGCGAAACGAGATTGGCGTAGATGCCAAAGATCACCGAGCCAACCGTCAGTGTGACGCCGCACTCTACAATGAGAATTCCGTGAGAGCGGATCATCGCCGAGGAGATGCCCGGTGCCAGGACCCTCAGAGCTTCATAATCGAGGAAGTTGCCACCCAACAGAAGACACAGCACGCCCAAACCGACATAGAGGAGAACGCCGAGTGCCGCCAGCGGCTTGAACAACCCTTCGGGGAATCTGGCCAGAATGGCTCTGAGATCGAAACCGATCGCCAAGAGTATAAAAGACGCCCCTAAGATAACGCCTGCCTGGAAACCTCCGCCAGGTGAATAGTGTCCGTGAGTCAGAACGTACAGCCCGAAGAGATGAGTCGGGGGAAA
>CAZVVF010000551.1:0-3981 GCA_964630575.1 uncultured Burkholderiales bacterium
AGACAAGGATTGAAGCACGTCTTTGGCTGGATACCAGGCGGTGCCTCGGCTCAAGAAGGCGAAATCGAGCTCTCGGTTCGCCCGCTTGGGCATCTCAACGCCCTCGAGATAGAGGGGGATGGAGATCTCTCGATCCTCTCGCTTGAGTTCTACGACTCGGTCGGCTAGTCGAAACGACTGCTCGACTCCGGCCTTCGTCAAGGCTTCGCGATCGATGTAGAGCTTCTCCCCCACCCGAAAGGCTCGAAAGGTCTGGTCGTCCACGACGCTGCGAACTTCGAAGTCCACTACCTTTGTGGCGATGCCAGTGCTATCCTTGAGCACCTTCTCCAGGTCCAAAAGGCCGGCAAACCCAGAGAGGTCGAGTCGCCGAAAATTGTTTCGAAGCTGCTCGATCCTGACCACGCGCGAATAGACGTCCTCAAAGCAAGAAACGTAAATTCCATCCTCATCCACAGCCACTCGACTCGTCTGGTACTCGATCGTCACAGGCCACTGGGTCTCCACGGAGTCAAAAACGGTTCGTGCGATCTCGGGGTACATCCGCATACAACCGTGGGATGTGGCTGAACCGACGGACGAGGGATTGTTCGTGCTGTGCATTCCTAGACCGAAGGAGCTCAGTCCTATCCACCGATCACCGAGTGGATTGTCGGGTCCAGCGGGGATGACGTTGTCCTCTCCAAGGCCCGCCCAGTCGGGTGCGATCCACTCGGGATCTTTGACCTTTTCCCGGATCGAGTATTGCCCGGTCGGTGTTGCGAAGCGACCAGGTTGACCGACCGCGATGGGAAAGAAGCGCGCGGGCTCACCCTCTCGGAACAGGTAGAATCCTCGTTCGGGGATGTTCACGACGAGACCGTTCTTCGGCGGCGCTTGGGGTAAGATTCTTCGGCTTGGGACAATCAGTTTGTCCACGGATACCGGCGACAGGCTAATGGGGAGGTGATTGGCTCCGGCCAGATGCTCCAGGGCCAAACCGTGGGCCCTGGCCACATCATAAAGAGACTGTCCGGGCTGAACCCGAACAATCTTGTCCTCACCGATGAGGCGAGTGGTCTGCTCCGGTTCCCAGGTCTGGGCCTTGGCCGAAGTCAGACTCACTAGCATCAGCAGCAGGAGAATGTGTCTTTTGCAGATTCTCAAGAGCAAATCAGTGGCGCGGACGAAGTCCTCGGTACTCTTTTTTGTCTTCGAATTTCTCGACGTCGATGGCACGCGTGAGGCCGAGGACGTTGTCCCACTTGATGAAGACGTGCTGCACCGGGGTCTCGGCTTTGACGGACTCTTCAAACCAGGATTTGGGTTCAACCCACACCCCTGGGCGGTCCACTCCCACCAGGCGACATTCGAGTCGTCCCGACGTCATGGGTAGATCCAGTGGCGCGAGATCGTCGGTGTCTGCAAGGTAAAGAACAATCGCATTCCCCACAGTTTTTGCAAAGTCACTCCTTGGCAGTTCCTTCTTTAAGCTCATAAATTCATAACCTTTCCAGTTCTTAACGTGTTCCTCTGCCGAGTTTCCTGGTGAAGCTAGGAGTCCCTGTCGGCGGGGCTTGCCCAATCTGGGTAGAGCATTTTGAGAGCTTTTCGATGGCGCAACACGTTCTTGACGTAAGCTTGAGTTTCCCTGTAGACGATTCCGGAGTTCGTCCTGTTCCACTCGTCGACCCTCGTTGGCCCGGCGTTGTAGGCAGCTAGGGCTTGCTCTTCGCTCGGAAATCGATCGAGCAATTCTCGCAAGTATCGAGTACCGAGGCGGATGTTCACCTCAGGCCGGTACAGGTCGTCGACCTCAAAGTCCGGGATCTTCTCGTTCAGGGCCATCTCTGAGGCTGTTTCCGGCATGAGTTGCATAAGGCCCATGGCACCGACCTCTGAGTTCGCCTTGGTGCGAAAGTGGCTCTCGGTAAAGATGACCGCCGCGACAAGGTGGGGGCTCACACCTTGAATCTTGGACTCCGACCTTATGATGTCAGCGTTTTTTACCCCGTAGTAGACGCGAAGCAGCGAATGCCGATAAAAGAATGCCGCGGCCAGCGCGACGAGTGCCAAGCAGACGAGAATGCGACTCCTCTTCACGAAATGGCGCCACTCTCAAGCCGGGACCAAAGCTTATCCACCTGAGCGCATAGAGCGTCCAAGGTGTCTGTATTCATAAGGACCTGGTCGGCCAACTGGATCTTCTCCTTCAGCGGCATCTGGCTCGCGATGCGGGACTCGATCTCGGCATCGCTCCACTGGTTTCGCTCCGCCAGTCGATGCTTTTGCAGTTCAGGGGTTGTGGCCACGACCCAAACCGTGTCGAACGTCGAACGCCTCTGATTCTCGAAGAGCAGGGGTACCTCTGTAACCGAGTGGTCTCCCCTACTCTTGCAGTCCTTAAGGAAGGTCTCCACACGTTCCCAGATCAAGGGATGCAGGATGCGCTCGAGTCGTTCTCTCTTCTCGGCGTCAGCAAAGACGATCTGTGCGAGTCGCTTCCTGTCTAGACTGTCGTCGGCCAGCAAAACGGCTGGTCCAAATTCTGCTACGAGCCTACGGAGCCCCTCGGTTCCGGGCTCAACAACCTCGCGCGCGACGCGGTCGGTGTCCAGGCGGCGCAGCCCCAACTGTTCGAGACACTCCGCCACCTTTGACTTGCCGCACCCGATCCCACCCGTGAGGCCGATGCTCCATACCTTTTTTGTTCTGTTCAAGGTCCTTCACAAACGACTTAAGGCCGGGGTTGTGGCCCCGGCCTTAAGTCTAGAAAATCGATAATCCTGTATGTTTCAACCTAGGATCGACTACTGTTCGTTGTCAGATAGCATCTGTTTCAGGCTGTCAGGGAGTCGGTCACCAATGGTAAAACCTCCACCTTGACTCGACGATGAAGAGCTCGAGCTCACATTCGGCGAGATGCCAGACTCCGCTTGACGCACAGACAGCGTCATTCGTCTTTGGTCAGGCTTCATGTCGATCACTCGAACTTTGACCTCTTGCCCAACGGTGAGCACGTCAGAAGACTTGGAAACCCTGAACTCGGAGAGTTCGCTGAGAGGTACAAGCCCTTCGATTCCGTCCATGACTTCAACGAAGGCATAGTTCTTAGCGAGCTTCGTGACTTTCCCGGGAACGACCGAGCCAATGGCAAAGGTCGACTCCAGGTCACTCCAGGGGTCAGGTCGGGCTTGCTTGAGAGACAGCGAAATGCGCTCTTTGGCTTTGTCCACTCCAAGAACTCGGACGTCCACAGACTCCCCTACTCGAACAACCTCACTCGGATGCTTGATACGCTTCCAAGACATTTCTGAAATGTGCACCAGGCCGTCGACTCCACCGAGGTTAACGAAGGCACCGAAATTTGTCAGTCGAGCCACTTCTCCGGAAACGATTTGACCTTCGGCCAGTTCTACGAGAGTAGCTTCCTTGAGTTGGTCCCGCTCGTCCTCTAGGGCTTTTTTGCGGCTCAAGACGACTTTTCGTCGCTTTTGGTCGACTTCGAGAACTTTCAGTTTCATCACTTCACCGACGTAGTCGGAGAGGTCGCTCACTGGTCGAAGATCGACGTGTGAGGCGGGTACGAAACCACGGAGGCCGATGTCTACGATCAATCCACCTTTGACTTGCTCAACGCAGGTCGACTCTAGGACCTCACCGGACTTGTGTGCTTCAAGGATAGTAAACCAGGCGGCTTCTACGTCTGCTTGACGCTTAGAGAGCAGAACCTGTCCCTCGGAATGGTTGACTTTGAGGACGACAACTTTCACGTCTTGGCCGACTTCGAGAAGCTCGCGTGGGTCAGCATCCTTGCGGTGGGTCATTTGGTTGACCGGAATGAATCCCTCAGTCTTGTAGCCGACGTCAACCATCGCACCTTCGTCATTTATCTGGATGACTCGGCCAGTCAGGAACTCTCCACGCTTGAGTTCGCGAAAACTCTCTTCGTAGGCATCATGGCTTGCCATGAGCGATTCCATGGACTCGGCGGCTGGAGCC
>CAZVVF010000552.1:0-3975 GCA_964630575.1 uncultured Burkholderiales bacterium
CTTTGGATGTTGGAACAAAGACTTCGCCCTCTGTCCGCGGAACTTCGGGCGCTATGCCAAAGTCTTCGTCCTTCGGAACGATTCCTAATTCGACACTCTGGAAGATGGGACGCTCATACTTTATCTTTTCTTTCTTTGAGAACAACCCCTGATTTACGAAGCAAGGTCTTGTGGTAGCGATGTTCATTCTCGTCTCCTGGTAAGTTCTATGGGTATCTTATCCAGTGATGATTCACTCGTCCGGAAACGGCAGTCACCACAGAGTCACGGGATGGAAAAGCAGCCCAACCCACCAACCTTGGCCGGAGTGAGATGGGACTCCGCAGCCGTCCAGTCAGTCCATCGCCACCGCAGAGGGCCCCCTGGTGGAACTGGACATACGCACGCTTTATCTCAAAGACCTCAGCTTCTTTGGATGTACCATCCTCGCGGGCGAAGTGTTCGGCAATCTGGTCAAGCGCATCGAACGCAAGGAGATCGCGCCGCTGGTAGCTGAGACTTATTCTCTTCGTGACATCGCTACGGCCCAGAAGGCTTTCAGTGAGAAAAGGCATACCGGCAAGATCGTTCTGGAGTTGGACTGAGCCAAGTGCCCGCGGATGTCCCGGAGACAGAGTATCCGATCACCTCGTTGGCTCAACCGATGGAGAGCACAGCCTCAATTCTGCTACCACTTCTCTAACTCAATGCACAGTTTCTTCCAACACATCCTGATGCATAATGAACTCGAGCAAAGAGGCGAGCACCGAGAGCGATAAAGAGACGACTCCGGGCGCCTAACTAAGACGCAATACGGAGAGACCCCGCCTCGGGCGGCACTGGAAACAGGCTACAGCCAGCCCAAGCGGGCGGTCTCTCCAAAATATTTGAGCCGAAATTTGAAGATTCAGGGTTCGAAGCTCAACCACGAGTTTCAAACCAAGGGCCTGGCAACAACCCCTCCCTAACCCATTGCCAGGCTCTTTTCTATTTCCGCCCCCAAACGCCCAACAGAGGTTGTTCGGCGAGCGGTCCACAGGCCGAAAACGCTAGAGTGTCCCCCATGGGGTCTACAAATCCGTCGCATCCAGCCGAGCCGATTCCACCCTGACACGATCTGTCATCGGTCGGCTATACCCTGCCTTCAGAAATCGTCGATAAGCGGGTCACAGGCCCACCATCGAACCGGAGGAAATTCATGAAGATTCTTAAGTACATTCTGGCCTTTCTATTTGGGGCCTTCGCTGGCCTATTCATCTACTTAGACCTCGCCGCTATTCTCTTTAGAGACCCACCAGTTTGGTTTGTTCTAACCTCGTTCTTTGGTGGATGGGGTCTCACGACATATTGGGTTCTTCGAGGCACCAAAACGCTTTCCGAGATGCTGGCAAGGAGCTTCCTCGTCAGCGCCATCCTCTCGTTCGGCTTCGCACCGGCGACACTATTCTTGGCCACCAAGAGCGTGGATACCGGTGGCTCAGATGCCGAGGTCATAGGCTCATTGATCGGTGGAGGATTGGTCAGCGGGTTTGGCATCACCATCTCTCTTCTCTTCACCTTCCTCTCCCTTGTGGGTTACGGGCTGGTCAAACTGTTCAACCGGGAGAATCGCGTCCCAGACTCCAACTTGGTGGCCTGCGATTTTTGTGCAGAGCCGGTCCGAAAAGCAGCCAAGAAGTGTCGCCATTGCGGGGAGTTCTTGCAGTCGGTGAAGTCGGAGACTTCTGAAGCTCTGGAAGAGAGAGGGTTAGAGAGATAAGGGCTAGCGCCTTTGCCCTGCGACTCCCTCGGTGCTATCGACGGGACAACACCCAAAAGGAATAGCCCACGTGGTCGGCTACTTGTGACCTGGGCTTCTCCATTCTAGGGCGTGTCTATTCACACGCCTTGTTCCAATCCGCACCGAGTCTTCACAAAAATGCGGCAAAAAACTGACACTCCCGGGCTATACTGAATCCAGAAAGCAGCGCTGCTTGGTGAGTGACCCCCCCCCCAGAAGTCATTAACAGCGCTGCTTTTTTTGTTGCGAGAAGCTTTGTGGGTGTCGATCAGAGCTTGAAGGTCTTGACGGCCTGTCCCGTTTGAGCTTCAAGCTCTACCGTCTCCTCGAAAACGGCTTTGCCATTGGACCCGTAGTGGGTCACGGTAACCTTACCGTTGAAAGCACGAAGCTCTTTCGACGCTTTGCTGTCGGGTGTCCAGCGCAGGTTCAATCTGTTGCTGCCAGCTTGGCAGTATCCGGTTATGTCCATGATCATACTTCGACCTCCACTGACTTGGAGCGGCTTGTTGTTGAGCGAGGCGGTCAAAAGTCGACCGTTTGGATTGACCGTGATCTGGACATTCCCGTCGGTGGGGACTTTGCGCAGCTTTTTGACGCCTGGAAAACAGTATCCCTTGTCAGTCTTTCCGTACGGTAGGTCCCAGGTTAGACCGTCAGCTTTAGTGACCGTAATGTTGCCCAGTGCTTTCATATTCGGGACCCAAAGAAACCCATCCTGGGGAAACGGCGGATTGGGAATCGCGGTGCGTGGAGTGTAGAGAATGCTCTTGATCTTGCCTAGGTCCTTCAACTCCCGCTCCATGAATTCTCTGGTGGTGGGGACAAACTCCTTGGGAGCGCCTTCGAGGTTGTAGAAGCGCATAAAGGCGTCCGCGTCTTTGGCCTCAATGGCGGCTTTCACCTCGGCCAAAAACCCTTTCTTGGTGGTGACATCAGCTAAGCTGGGCAGAGCCAGCAATAATAACGCTATGAGTAGCGTTCCGAGAACGTTCTTAAATTTCATGGGACAACGGTGTCCTTTCCTAGGCACAGATTTGGGCTTCACTATCTGAGTGTTCATACAGATTTCGACCGAACTTTCTAGATGCAAGATCACTCAAATAACCCCTGCGCAACGTTCTCACCGCTCCAATCGGTAACCTGATCAGGTGACCGATTGGAGGAATGGCTCGATCACTGGTTCAAGCAACCGCTGTCGTCACCTTAGCTCGAAGGGAGAAAGGCTGTTTGCCTGAGGTCTCAAATATTGTGGTTATTGACTCCGGGTTCGGTGGACTCGGGGTGGTCGCGGCGCTCGACCCCAGCCCTGGAAAGGGCCCAGGGTCCCTCCCCGAGGCGCCAACACTGCGGATCACCTACATCAACGCCAGCCCCTCCGACGAGGTCGGCTTTAACCAGCTTCCCAGCCACCAGCACAAGGTGAGAACCCTCGAGGCCGTAGTAGCTCGAGCCATCGAAAAAGAACAGCCGGCTGGAGTCTTCATAGCCTGCAACACTCTTTCCGTTCTTCTCCCCGACACGCGTCTGGCCAGCGCGGTGAGTGTGCACGGCATCCCCGACGTTGGCGCGAGGTTACTCGCCGACTTCTTGCAGCAGCACCCAGAGCACCCCGTTCTGCTCTTTGGGACCCAGACCACCATATCGACAGACCTCTACAGACAGAGGGTCGAAACTCTCGGCCAAGACCCTTCGCGCATCTCCCAGGTGGCCTGCCCTCGCCTGGAGACACTCATCTCCAACGACCCCACAGGAGCGTCGGTGCTAGCCGCCGCTCGAGACTTTGCAGCCGACGGCCTTGGCCAAATGGGTCATCCCCCAAAGCTCGGAGTTTTCCTAGGGTGCACTCATTATGGATATCGCGCATCGGTCTTTAGGGATGTCTTGTCAGAGCTTGGCAGTGAGGCCACGGTCTTGAATCCCAACCCCGCTTTTGCAGCGCACATCAGGAGGGAAGTGGGGGCACCGTTTGAGGCCATCGCGGTCAGATTTCTAACGCCTTATGTACCCCCTGATGGGGAACTGGCCAATGTCCCCCGCCTGCTCGACCCCTTGTCGGCAACCACGGCGGCCGCTGTCCGATCATTTGAGTTGGATGAAGGCGCAGCGAGCTAGCGGCGCTTGGACATTTGCTCAACGGCTACAGCACCGGTGAGTCCCACAGCACCAACTTTAAGCCCAGTGGACACATCCCAGCTGGCGAGTTGGCCAGAAAA
>CAZVVF010000553.1:0-3974 GCA_964630575.1 uncultured Burkholderiales bacterium
CGGCTTGTTGGCGGCCAGACCGAGGGTCGACACGGACCTGAGATCGACCTCAGATCGGTGCAAGAAAGCGACCGTGCGCTCGACCTCGTCGAAGGACTTGCAGATCGCGGTGACCGTATCCATGCTCACGAGCTACCCTCCCGCCGTACTGGGCCAGAGCTTCCTTTTGAGTTGCAAAAGTTCGCCTAAGGTCTCGAAACGAGAGTCCGGTGTTTTGCGCAACAGCGGCGCGTAGAGGAGGTCTCCGAAACTTATGTCCGACTTCTTGATGGCATCGTACAAAGGAGCAAACTCCTCTACCGTGAGTATCGGTCGGAGCGTCGTGTCCTCAACAGCTCCGATCTCGAGCAGGGCCAGTCGGTCGTGAACATCAGCATACTTGTTGCGAAGCTCGCGAATGACACCTGAGCTAGCGTGGGAAGAATTGAGGACCTTTCGAAATTTGCCCTCCAGCGACTCCAAGCTCGTGTAGATCTCGTTGGCGGTGTATTGGCTGAGGAAACCGGAACGGGTTCCCACGAAAAGACCTTGGAAGGCTTCCTGTCGACAACTCACCAGGTCTTCCAATTTTTGCTCTTGGTCGTCACCCATGGATAGGCCGAAACGGGCAAAGAGTTTGCCAAACAGAGCCAACTTGCTTTTTCGCTCTTTCTCTCGGTCCAAGACCCGTGTCACCGACTGGAGAAAATAGAGGAGGCTGAACGGCTTGAAGAGATAGTCGTCAACCTTGAGTCGAATCGCCCGAACCGGTGTATCCTCGCTGGCGTATCCCGTGATGACGATGCAGCGCAACTTGGGTTGGATGCTCTTGAGTTCGGCAATGGTCTCCACGCCGTCCATTCCCGGCAAGCGCACATCGGTGATGACGAGATCGAACTCACTCTCCCGACACAGGTCGACGGACTCCTCACCGGTAAACACTGACCGAACATCGTGACCATCATCGGTAAGTGTGCTCACCAGAATGTCGTTCATAGACTTGTCGTCTTCTATCACCAGCACTTTGGCCATCTTGTCGACGCTCCTCACCCGGGATCTTCACGATAGAAGTTTTCGCCGCCTTCTTCGCCAGAGGCAAAGTTCAACGGCCCTGCGACCGCTAGCAGGCCTTGCCAAAATGGCGCAGCATTCGTAACGCATAGGTCAAGCGGTCGTCCAAGCCCCAGCGCGCCGCGACCATGACCACATCCTGGTCGTTGGCAAAACCTGCGGCAAAGGCATTCAGCTTGGTGGCCAGGAGACTCGTGGCCAGTTCCTCCTCCTCAAAGAGTGATCCCAACGACTTGAACTCCCGAAGACGGGCTTTTTGATACTTGGACTCGGCCACGTCGAACCAGGCAGCGGGCTGGAGTGCTAGCCGCTCGGCCACACTCCAACTCTCTTGCTGACCAGACCATTCTCGCCAGGCCTTCTGCGCTCTTTTCTCGTGCTCTTTGCGGTGATAAAAGAGAAGGTCCGTGGGTTTACCAAAGTGTTCCCAATACTGCTGAAGAAGCTCCTCGTAGCCCCTCTTATGGTCATCGAAGTGAACCTCAATGGCTGGGAACCACTCCGCGAGCCCATCCCCGGCGAACTGCCTATGGACGTAGCCCAGCCTGGTCAAACCCACTCCGGGGAGTCCGCCCAGGAAAGCCTCGTGGTCCCAGATCTGGGGCGAGCGCAGGCCCTTGCCGGCTTGAGTCGATGCGAAGGTGACTCGCTCAAGCTTTGCCCTCAACGAGCGTGGCTGCGGTTTGGAGAAGGGACCCAGAAGCTCAAAGGCATCACGGCTGTCGAAGGGTTGATTCAGATTGTAGAGTCGACAACCACGGCGATATTGGACCTGTTCCCGGGTCCAAAAGGAGAGTCCAAAGGAGGCCATCGGCCAACCCAACTCGGTCACCTCTTGATAGGGCGCTGGGTCGGTCATTCCACTGAACCGCCGCAGGGAGTCCCCTATCACCCAGGCCCAAACCACGAGGCGACCCTCCCCTTGGGATTTGACACCGGCGAGCCGGTCTCTCAAGTCGGCGACCAAGGAGGGCTCGTCGTCGCTCTTGATAGCCTGCAGAAAAGCCGCATTGCTGGCCATCGTAGTGTGGAGCCTTTGCTGATGATGGTCCTCTGGGTGCCATACACTCAGGGCCGCCCAGGCTGCGGCATAGCCGGCTTCAGCCAAAGTCAAAAGCCCTATGTTCGGCCGCTCCGCCGAACGAGTGAGTTGAGCGTACAACAAACAATCCAGCCACAGTCTGTGAGCCAAACGGTCATGGTGCTCTCGCCACTGCCCTCGACCGGAGTCCTGGTCATCGGCCGAGGCCCGGAGCCTCCGAATCTTTCGACTGGCTTTGAGATCGGCCAAGAGTGTCAATCCGAGCGCTGCCCCAAGGGCCTGAAGGTACCACATGGTGTCATCATACATCGCCTGTGCAGGGGTTGTCAGGGCAGGAGCGCTCGGTGCCATGGTGAGACGACGTACAACAGCGTCCTTAAAAATAACGGAAATTACCTTCCGGTAACATTTCGGTAAACTTTGGCCGGTGAACTCCAAAGTTCTTGGCCTCTGTATGGTCCATCCTAAGCTCATACACCAGCTTAAGGAACCACTCAAAATGAAGATGAAGAAAACGCGATCATCAAGCTCCAGACGCCCCACCCGTAAACCCTCGACCTCTCGGGCCAAGTCTTCAACGGCGAAAAAAACTCGTTCGGGCAACTCCGGTCGCCTCACCTCGTCAACCGGAACCGGTGCCTCCAAGAGCAGCGCTCAAAGCAAGAGCTCGGGAGCGACCCGCGATGTCGCAGGCGCCGGCAAAACAAAAGAATCCCAAAGCACGACCTCCAACAGCAGCCCTTCCGAGTTCAAATCTGGGCCCGACTCGGTCAGTCTCAGCCAACAGGACAAAGGCCCCGAGGCAAGCTTCGTCAATCCGTTGGACAACATGTTCTCCTCCTCTGGGAGTTCCAACGCCCCCTCTGGCTCGAGCCCTGCCTCAGGAAACGCCAGCGGCTCGCTAGAGCCGACGTCCGTGAGCAAAAACGCAAAACCCGAGCCCACCAGCACCTCCGAGAGCAGCGAAACTTCAACAGCATCGGCTCACGCTGATGGCGATCTCAAAAAGGGCACCTTCGACGTGGGAGCCGAGGCGAGTTCCGGGAGCAGCAAAACCTCAACCTCATCGGATGGGAGCACGGAGAAGAAAAAATCTGAGACCCGAGAGGCTCACGCTCGGATTGGCGCCTCAGCCGACCTTTCTGAGGGTCGCCTGAGCAACGAATTCGATGTCGGTGCCTCCCTAGAGACACACGAGAGTGGAGTCTCCCGCAGCCAGCACCAGCTTGGCGAAGGTCAGTTGCGGCTTGAAACCGGTGGCCAGATCGACGTCCAGGCTGAGGCCGGAATCCGGTCGCGAACCGAGGTCGACCTCTCCCAGGGCAATCTCGACTACGAGAACCGTGCGGCTGTAGGCGCCAACGCCAGTGCAGGGGGACATCTGGCCACTGAGTTCGAGGCCAATGGTGTCACCCGTCGAGACGAACTGGCAGCGTCCGTCTCAGCCGGTGCTCATGCCTCGACCGAATCTCGCGCCAGACTCGACGAAAACGGAATCAACCTCGCTACAAGCTCCCAAGCTGGAGCGTCCGTCATGGCCGAGACCACAGCCACCACGGGCTACTCCAGCGAGGCCGGCTCGCTGCAAGGACAGGTCCGAGGAGAAGCGAGCGTGGGAGCCCACGCTTACGCCAGTAGCCACTTCACCAGTACCGCAGACGAACTCTCCTTCAGTAGCCGCGCCGGGGCCGGTGCCGCAGCCCAGCTTGCCATCGACGCAAGCTTTCAAGGGGAGACGGCCAACGGGAGCTCCTTCCACAGCAACATCGGCGCCAACACCGGCTCCGTGGGTGCCGGAGCGGGATACGAGTTCTCTCGAACGCCTGGTCAAACGTCGTTTGGCTTCGAGAGCTCCGGAGATGCAGCCATAATCGGTGGCCAG
>CAZVVF010000554.1:0-3969 GCA_964630575.1 uncultured Burkholderiales bacterium
GGTGCCGGTGCCGGTGGTGATCATGCTGGTGCTGATGGTGATCTTCGCGCTGATCATGCGGCGCACGCGCTTTGGCCGACACGTCTATGCCACCGGTGGCAACGAACATGCCGCGCGCCTCAGCGGGGTCAAGACCAACCGTGTCAAGCTGGCGGTCTATGCACTGTCGTCAACCATTGCGTCGCTGGCCGGGATCATCGGCTTCTCGCGCTATCTGTCGGCCGAGCCGGCCTCGGGCTTTGGCTCGGAGCTGGACGTGATCGCGGCGGCGGCGATCGGCGGCGCCAGTCTGGCGGGTGGCGTCGGCTCGGTTACCGGCGCGGTGATCGGGGCGGCGCTGGTCGGTGTGATCGCCAATGGCATCGTGCTGCTTAACATCAATACCTATGCCCAACAGTCGATCACCGGCGGGGTCATCCTGATCGCTGTCAGCATGGATGTGTTGCGCAACAAACTGACGGGAGGGAATGGCTGAGCAAGATCCATTGCGTTTTCCATCAACGGCAAGACCAAGACCAACCAAACAGTCCCGACTTGAAACAAGTTCGGGCGAGGAGGAGAAACTGATGCGTACCCTTATCAAGACCGCGCGCGCCGCGATGATTTCCATCGCGCTGGTGGCGGGCACCGCGACATTTGCCCAGGACATCACTATTGCCGTGGTGCCGAAAGTGGCCGTGCCGTTCTTTGACGATTGCAATACCGGCGCACAAGAGGCGGCCACCGCTTTGGGGGTGAACTATCAATGGGTGGTGCCGCAGAACACCCAGGGCGCGACCCAGGTCAAGATCATCGAAGACCTGATCGCGCGCCACGTCTCCGGCATCGCGATTTCGGTCAACGAGCCGAAATCGGTTGAAGGCATCATCAAGCAGGCGATGGATGCCGGCATCAAGGTTCTGACCTTCGATAGCGACAGCGCCGCCAGCGGCCGCTCGATGTATATCGGCACCATCAACAAGCAGGCCGGCGTGACCATGGGCAATTCCATGGCCGAAGCGCTGGGCGGCAAGGGCAAGGTGGCGATCATCACCGGGCAACTGGGCGCGTCAAACCTGAACGAGCGCATCGATGGCGTGAAAGAAGCCCTGGCGGCCTATCCGGATATCGAGATCGTTGCCGTCGAGGGCACCGAGGATGATCTTGCCAAGGCGGTGTCGGTGACCGACGCGCTGCTGCGCGGCAACCCCGATCTGGCCGGCATCTTCGGCATGAGCCAGGTTGGTGGTCCGGCGGTGGCCAAGGTTCTGGCCCAGCAGGAATTCGCGGCCAGCAAGGGCGTGATCAAGGTCTTCGCCTTTGACGACCTGCCCGATACCATCCAGGGCGTGAAAGACGGCTACATCAACGGCATCATGGTGCAACGTCCGGTCACCATGGGTCGCCTGGCGGTCGAAAGCCTGGTTGCCCAGATCAAGGGTGAAATGACCGCTCCGGCCGATATCGATACCGGCGTGACCGTGGTCAATGCCGACAACCTTGGCAGCTACACCAAGTAATCCGACCAGGGGGGCGGTCCGCCATGCGGCGCCGCCCCCTTCCTTTTTCTGGTGCGAGGCCGCGATGACCCCTTTTCTTGAAATGCACGGCATCTCCAAGACCTTTCCGGGGGTCAAGGCGCTGAACCACGTCGATCTCATGCTGCGACGCGGCGAAGTGCATGTGCTGGCGGGCGAAAACGGTGCCGGCAAAAGCACGTTGATGAAGGTGATGACCGGCGTCTACCGCGCCGATCCGGGCGGGGTGATCAGGGTCGAAGGCCATGAGGTCACGATCCGCGACCCGGTTCATGCGCGGTCCTTGGGGATCAGCATCATTTATCAGGAGCTTGCCGTCGTCAACAACATGACCGTCGCGGAAAACATCTATCTCGCGCGCGAACCGCTTGGGGCCAGCGGGCTGATCGATACCCGCAAGATGCGGGCCGACGCGCTGGCGGTGCTGGCCGAACTTGACATGAACATCGACCCCGGCACCCGGGTTGGCAGCCTCAGCATCGGGCAAAAACAGATGGTCGAGATTGCCCGCGCGATTTCCTATCGCAGCAAACTGATCATCATGGACGAACCGACCGCCTCGCTCAGCCACCACGAGGCATCGACGCTGCTTCGGATGGTGAAAAAACTGACGGCGCAAAACATCGGCATCGTTTACATCTCGCACCGGCTGGATGAAATCTTTGAAATTGCCGACCGGGTTTCGGTGCTGCGCGACGGCGTGACCGTTGACAGCCGCCCGATTGCCGACATGACCCGCGAAATTCTGGTGCGCAAGATGGTGGACCGGGAACTGTCGCAACTGTTCGGCACACACCACAGCCACGCCGGCACCGAGGTGCTGCTGTCGGTGCGCGGACTGGGGTTGAAGCGCCCGACCGAGCAGGGCGCACGGGTGGCGGATGTCTCGTTCGATCTGCACAAGGGCGAGATTCTGGGCTTCTTCGGCCTGGTCGGGGCCGGGCGCACCGAGGTGATGGAGATGATCTTCGGCAGCCGCGCCTACGTCGGCGAGATCGCGATCGACGGCAAGCCGACCCGGATTCGCAATCCGTCTGATGCCATCGACCATGGCATCGGCTTTGTCACCGAAGATCGCAAGGAACTGGGGCTGGTGCTGGGCATGACGGTGCGCGAAAACTTCAGCCTGACCCACCTGGCCGCCTATTGCACACTGGATGTGGTGAACCGCAAACGCGAAAACCACGCCTGCGCCGAATACATCCGCACCCTGGACATCAAGACCCCCTCGGCCGAGCAGAAGGTGCTGAACCTGTCGGGCGGCAACCAGCAGAAGGTGGTCATCGCCAAATGGGTGGCGCGGCGGCCGCGCATCCTGATCGTCGATGAACCGACGCGCGGCATCGACATCGGTGCCAAGGCCGAAGTGCATGCCCTGTTGAACCGGCTGGCCGCCGAGGGCATATCGATCATCGTGGTCTCGTCCGATCTGCACGAGGTGCTGGCAATCAGCGATCGGGTGGTGGTCCTGAAGGCGGGCAGGATCAGCGGCGTTCTGGCCCGGGCCGACGCCACGCAAGAACGTGTGATGCTGGCCGCCACCGGCTGACACGACAGAAAATACCCTTGAAAAACGGAGACTTGACATGAAAAAACGCATCATCTTTACTGGCGGCACCGGCAAGGCCGGACGGCACGCCGTGCCGTATCTGCTGGCCAGGGGCTATTCCATTCTGAACCTCGATCTGAAACCCTTCGACCACCCCGGCGTCAACACCCTGATCACCGACATCACCGACAGCGGCCAGGTCTTCAACGCGCTGACCACCCATTTCGGCTTTGACGGCTACAACGACGGCGCGCCGCCCAAGGCCCCCGATGCCATCGTGCATTTCGCCGCCATCCCGCGGGTGATGATCGAACCCGACAACCGGACCTACGAGGTCAACGTGATGGGCACCTACAACGTCATCGAGGCGGCGATGAAGCTCGGCGTGCGAAAGGTGATCTTCGCCAGTTCTGAGACCACCTACGGCGTCTGTTTTGCCGAAGGCGACAAGGATTACCATTCCTTCCCGCTGGAGGAAGACTATGACAGCGACCCGATGGACAGCTATGGCGTCTCGAAGGTGGTCAACGAAAAGACCGCCCGCGCCTTTGCCATGCGTTATGGCGCCGATATCTACGCGCTGCGCATCGGCAACGTGATCGAGCCGCACGAATACGTCAATTTCCCCGGCTATCTGGCCGACCCGATGTCGCGCAAGCGCAACGCCTGGAGCTATATCGACGCCCGCGACCTTGGTGAAATCGTCCACCTTTGTCTGCAGAAGGATGGCCTTGGCTATCAGGTGTTTAACGCGGTCAACGACACCATCACCGCAAATCTGCCGACGGCCGAGTTTCTGGCGAAATACGCACCGAACACCCTGATCACCCGGCCGATGGGCACCCATGAGGCGCCGCTTTCCAACCGCAAGGCGCGCGAGGTTCTGGGCTTCAAGGAAGCGCA
>CAZVVF010000555.1:0-3954 GCA_964630575.1 uncultured Burkholderiales bacterium
AGGTCAGCACCACGAGCTTTCGAAGGAAGTCGGCCCAATGAGTTCAGATCAGAATAAGCAAGGTAAAGTTATCGCTCTCCACCCCTTTCGGCGTGCCCATTCGTTCGACCAGCACTACGAGATGGGAAGAATGTATCGGGAGCAAGGCCGACTCGAAGACGCTTCGCGCGAACTTCAAAGGGCTGCAGCTTTGGACCGTACTCACGTGGATGTTCGTTTGGACCTGGGCGTTCTTCTCGCCGAGCGCGGTCAACTCCATCAAGCGATCGTGCTGTTTAACCAAGTGATCGAGCTCGACGAGAGCAACACCGAGGGACATTTCTACTTAGGTTTGGCCTATTTTCAAAAAGAAGAGATGAAACAAGCGGTCAAGGTCTGGCGCAACGCGACCAAGCTCGATCCCGAAGACTGGGAACTCCGCCTGTCTCTGGCTGAAGCCTATATCGAGTTGGGAGACCGCAAACAGGCCCTCCGTCAGCTCGACAAGATTTTGAAGGTCAATCCGACTCACCTGGATGCGCTGAACTTGCGCGGTGTTTTGTATCTCCACGCCGGGGATCTCCCTCAGGCCCGAGCCGAACTCTTGTACTGCGTGCAGCTCGACCCGAATTTTCCCAGGAGCCGCATGAACCTAGGAGTGGTGTATATGCACCAAGGCTTCCTAGATATGGCGATTCTGGAATTCAGAAGGGCCTGCCGACTCTCGTCATCCAATCCAGACATTCTTTACAACTTGGGCCACGCTCTGGCTCACCGCGGCTGTCTAGAGGAGGCCAGAAGTGTTCTCGACTCAGCCCTCAAGTATGAGCCCGGAATGCTGGAAGCGCTCCTCTTGCTGGGTGGAATTGAGGTCAAGCTGGGGTTTTTGGACGACGCCGAAGAGCGTTTTTCCATGTTGCTCGAGTGGGACCACGAGGATGCCGAGGCCTTTGCCAGTTTGGGTCACATCTGGTTCCAACGAGAAGATTACAAGCAAGCGCAGCTCTTTCTCGCCAAGGCACTGGAGTTGCGTCCCGATCACGGCGGCTTTCAGTTCCTGATGGCCCAAACGTTGGCCAAATCGAAGAAAATATCGCGAGCGGTCGTCCACGCCAGAAAAGCTACGCGCTTTAGCCCCGACAACGCGGAGTTTCATCTGTTCCTTGGCGACCTGCTCTTTCAGCGCGGCATGAAGGCGGCCGCAGAGGAAGCCTGGGAAGAAGCTCTCTCTTTAA
Organism: uncultured Burkholderiales bacterium; assembly: GCA_964630575.1. Classification (GTDB taxonomy): domain Bacteria; phylum Vulcanimicrobiota; class Xenobia; order Xenobiales; family JADMJV01; genus JAEXNA01. The sequence continues at coordinate 1,215 of CAZVVF010000555.1, forward strand.
ATCCTGACCTCGACTACGCCCTGGAGGAGCGAACCCCTCAGCGCCAGAGTCAGGCCGAGTAGTCTCCTTCCGTGGGCTGAAAACCTAGTATTCGCCGAGTTGGTCGGTGGTTTGGTGACGCTCCAGGTAGGACTTGAGCCAATCCAACAGGGCCTGTTCGGTCTTCAGGTCCGCAAGGGCTGTCAATTCGCTCTCAGGTATTGGGGTTCTGCTGATCCGATTGATATCGGCAAGCGCCAGCAGGCAAGGTCGCGCTTCATTGGCCGCGAGGGCGATCATGCGCCCGTGGCGGCGCTGCTCCCGGCGAAAGACATCGACATCCTGCTCCGAGATGGTACCGCCCTGTATCGGCATCGCTCGGTATTGCCAAGCCTCGGGGAGGTCTTCGAGTGTGTCTCCACCGGCTTCAGTGGCGGTTCGAAGGTCTAAAACGGTGACCTTGTCACTGTCTTGAAACTTCGCTTTCATTTGCTCCCATTCGTCGGGAATTCCGCAGATCGTCGTGTAGTTGTCTTGCTGGAAAACTTTCATGGCGGGCCCTTCGGCTCAAATCCTTGTGATCATTCTCTGCCGATCAGGGTCCTTAAAAAAAACTGAAGTTTACATTTTGTTAACACTGGCGAGGCGATTTCAAAACCGAGGTTCAGGTTGAGGCGGTATTCTCATACCATAAGCAGCCGAGGAGAAAACAGATGTCAATGATAGCCCAACTCAAAACCGAAATGAATGGCAAATTCCGAAACAGAAAACTCCGCCGTAAGGGCCCTGCCCTACAGAAATAGGTCTTTCCTCTCTGAGGGGATTGTCGCAGCTCGACGGCCTGCTTAAACGCTTTCGATTGAGAAGCTCGATGATCCACCCATGAAAAAACGCCGCGCATCTGACGCGGCGTTTTTTGCTGTTCGGGGCGTTGACTCTCCCTGGTGTCAGCGGGCAGCGGGGCGATCGTTCGGTCGCAGGTTGGGCAAACCGATGGCATCGCGCGCCTTGTTGTTGCGTCTCGAGTCGGTGAGCGTTGAGCCGTCTAGGGAGTTGATCTCCGACTGACTGAGGTCCAGGCGTGGAGCGAACGCCTTCTTGTGAAAGAGAGCCACGAGTTCGTCTGGTGGGTCCAGAACCTCTTCCTCTTCCTCCTCGATTTCTGTACTCTCACCGTCGTTTGCCTCGGCGTCTTTCTTCTTGACTTGCGGTTTGGCTTTGACGGCGGGAACAGAGACCTCGGCTAAGAGGGATTGCTGCGGTGAGAGCAGAGTGGCGACAAGTTTGTTACCGCTCTTGCGAATCTTGATGGGGTAGCCGCCTTCGCTGATATGAAATCGAGGGCTCTTGCCAATGGCTCTGGCTATTTGAGCGGAGACGGGGTCGTCATCGGTCTCGATTCTGACGGGCAGGGAGATGTCGAGATGCCGAAACATGGCAGGGGCGGTATCCAGGACTCGAGTTCCGTATTCCATAGCCTCTTCAAAGCGGTCTTCCTCAAACAGTAAGCCTGTGAGCCTGGCTTCGGCTCGGGCGCGTAAGACGGCTCGGGTTTCGCCGATCTTAGGAATGGTCTCCTTGAGAATCTCAATGGCCTCGTCCTCGTCTCCACGGGCCCAGGCTAGCTCGGCTCTTATGACCTCGAGGGAGGGTTTTTCGAGTTCGAATCCATCGGGTGGGTTGGAGTAGATCTCGTCGAGCGCCTCAGCGGCAACGCCTGCACCGTAAACGGTCACCAGGTCGGGCCGATGCCAATCCGTCATAATAAAAGTGCCCGGTGCATAATAGGGGCGCAGGGAGGAGGAGAGTCGGTCGTGGTTGGAAGCCAGGGAGCGCACCTTGATCGAGGCGATGCGGGCGTCGTTGAGCAACTTTCTACGATAGACCTGAGCGGTCCACCACTGCCATCCTGACTTCCAGGTCAGACTCTCCTGAAGGCGAGCCGCCTCGGCCAGCAAGAGGGCTCGGTAAAGCATGAGCGTGCCGGCCTCCTTTTGGTCGCTCTGAATGGAGTCGCCGCCCTGACGGTCGGGCCGCTTGACGATCATTTCGGCCACCTCGAGCGCCTTGTCGGTCTCGCCGAGGTGCAAGAGGAGTTCCGCGCTCACGTGCTGGTCTTGGGCCCAGGTTTGTTGGGCCAAGAAGGGCTGGATGGCGAATCTCCATTGGTGCGTCTTCTTGAGCGCGCTCACAGCCTCTGGAAATCGGGCTTGAGAGAGGTAGAGGAAGGTTAGGTCAAACCAGGGATTGGAGTAGGTGAAGCTATCGGAGTAGCGCGTCGCTTAGGAGTAGAGGCGCTCTGCCTCGTCGAAGCGTCCGATGCCCGCAGAGGGCTCACCGAGATTCCTCAAATAGGTGGAGGTCTGACGCCACCCGTTGTTGCGGACTTCCTCTATGAGGGTTTTGAAGGCGTTGTAGGAGGCGTCGGGATGGCCGAATTCCATCTCCAGAGCACCCAGTGTGTTCAGGTAGGTTGTCCGGGTGTTTTCGTCGCGGTAGCTCGCGACTTCGGCGAGTTTGGCTCGAGCGTCGGCTTCTCTCTTGAGCTTCATGAGGGGCCAAGCGTAGCCCACTAGAATACTCGGGGCTTCGGTGCCAAAGAGGCGCTTGCTCAGGGCTAGATAGCTGTCCAAGGTTTCCACCTGGGCGTCGTACTGGTCCATCTCGGCGTTGATCTGAACCATCTCGATGAGGGCGCGCTCGTACCAACCCCAAGGGTCTTCTATGGTGAAGTTCTCAGAGTACTTCTCACGGAACAACT
>CAZVVF010000556.1:0-3507 GCA_964630575.1 uncultured Burkholderiales bacterium
CCGCCACGTTTGCCTTCATGCGGTCGTGGAATGTCTTTGTGGGCTTGATGTAGCACGGCTATGTTTTCGCTTCAGAACTCTATGGTGTGGTTGAGCAGACGCCCTACTTTATTCGAATGGACGGAACCACCGAACACATCCCAGGACGTCCGGAGACGGCAGGGCAGGTTCTGGTCCTGTCTCGCAGCGGTCAAGGGCAGTGGGACAAGATCGAGGCTCTCAGCATCACCGGTGAAAGAGTGGTCCTGACCGAGAACTGCAAGAAGACAGCAGAGATCACGACCCGCGATATCGATCGCAAGAACTTCAGGCACTACCTGCACAAGGAGATCTCGGAAGCTCCAGGTTCCGTGCAAAAGACTCTGCAGGGCAAGTTTTTGCTCAGCAGAGAGCCTTTCCAAGTCAAGATGAATCTGGACCACACCGTGATTCCGCCTGCTGTTTTAGAAAAGCTCAGGAACGGGGTGATCAAGCGGGTCCTGTTCATCGGCCAGGGTACGGCCGCCGTTGCGGGGGTCGCGGTCTCGGTCTTTATGGAAAAACTGTTCGCGGGACGGCTTCACGTGAGCGCTATGAAGGCGACGGAACTCTCTGGTTATCGCATGACCGACCGGCTGGATGATTGTTTGATCATTGCGATATCTCAGTCTGGGACCACCACGGACACCAATCGAACGATCGATATGGCCCGCGAGCGTGGGGCCTCGGTGGTTGGAATTGTCAACCGACGCAACAGCGACATGACTTTTAAGGTCGATGGTGTTCTCTATACCAGCGACGGGCGCGATATCGAGATGTCGGTGGCTTCCACAAAGGCTTTTTATTCCCAGGTTGTGGCGGGCTATCTCTTGGTGTTCCGATTCGCTCAAGAGTTGGAGCTTCTCTCCGAGGAGCATCTGTATCGAGAACTCGAGGAACTCGAGCGTCTGCCGGCCTTGATGCGCTCCGTGCTATCGGAGGAGACGCAAGCCAAGATCCGTCGTTTGGCTCGGGAATTTGCTCCCACTCGCCGCGACTGGGCCGTTGTGGGCAGTGGCGTAACGCGTGCGGCAGCCGACGAGATTCGCATAAAGCTTGCCGAACTCTGTTACAAATCCATCGCCACCGACCAGATCGAAGACAAGAAACACATCGATCTTTCTTCTGAGCCTCTCACTTTGATCCTAACGGCCGGGTTGAGTCAGGTCGCCCTGAGGGATGCCGTGAAGGAAGTCGCCATCTTCCGTTCACACAAGTCTATTCCCATCGTTGTTTGTTCTCAGGACTTCGATGAGTTTGACCCTTACGCGGCGGGAGTGATCCAGGTGCCCAAAGCCTCTGAGTGTGCTTCGGTGCTGCTCAATGTGGTCGTAGGACACCTTTGGGGCTACTTCTGCGCTCTCGCTATCGATGAGGGAGCGGAACGACTGCGAGAGGCTCGGGCCACGGCTGTCGCCTTCTTCACGGCCCCTGGGGGAGTTCCCAGTGGGACCGGCCTGGCTCGGGTCATCGTTTTGGCCAAACGTTTCCAGGAAGACCTCGTGAAGGGCCGATTCAATTCGAGCTTGTCGGTACAGGTCGCTGCGGAGTTGACCTCACTGCTGGGCTATCTGATGGGATCTCGCTCTTTGAGTCAGTTTGCCGCCGAGTTCCAGGGGAGAGGGACTCCTCGCGAACTCACCGGGACCTTTATTACGGCGGTGTCCAAAGCGATTCACGAGTTGAGCCGACCTATCGATGCCATCAAGCACCAAGCGAAGACGATCACGGTTGGGATCTCGCGTTTGGAAGAGGTTTTTGAAGGGCCGACTTTCGCTCCCTTCAAGGAGCTTGGCCTCTCTGTCGAAGCCATCCCTTATCGGGATTCGGTCATTCTTCGTGGGTTGAATCGAGTCGTTGCGAACGTTGCTGGTGCGACCTCTTACCAGGTAGAGGGATTGGGAGCCTTGGGCGAGCCTATCGATGAGTCCACGGTAAAAACTCTGTGCAAGGTAGGCGTGGCCACAAACATGACCTCTCGTGCCGATGGGGAGACCAAATTGGTGGGGAACAAGGAGTGGTCCGTCCGGAGCGGTTCACTCTATCTCGGCAGAGGAAGCCGAGCCCAGCGACCTATCGCCATAGTGCCGCTGGTCCCACGCGGTCGGGTCGAAAAACTAGTGCTCCTTCACTTGGACTTCGTCGATCAGGCGAGCCGATCAGACAAGATCGCCGTTCTTCAAGATTTGCGTCAGAAGTACGAGAATCTCAAGAGTCTCGTGACCGAGAGAGATGTGCCATGGGACGACGCCTATCTGGACTCGATTGAGGTGGAAGTCCTAGTGATGCTGTCGGTCAAGGACCTGGCGCGTAAGGTTCTCGAAGCCCAGAAAACCAACGTTTGAGATGGATTTTCTGTCGTTGTAAAAATTTCAAATTGTGTGCTAGCTCACAGAGTGTTCTAGTAAGACTTTACTATGATAGGGCCTATGGATGGAAACGGCTTACAGGCCTACGATAGTCAAAAGATCTCTCGCTCTCGCAAACTTCGCATTTTCACGAAGATGCTGCGTGAGCCCATTGTTGTCTCTGGCTCGGCTTATCGTTCTGGGGCGCATCCGGTTTTAGCCACTCGGGTGGCGGCAGAGGTCGCTCGGAGCCCGAAGTGTGGATTGGTTCAGTTGCTGATGGCCGAGGGGCGATTGGCCTTCTCTGAGAACGACCATCCACGAGCCATCGTCAAGTCCTTGGCTGCCGAGGAACTGCTCCGCAAATATGGCGGTATTCTCGCCCCCAACGAAGAATCGCAGATACGCGAACAGCTTCAGTTTCTCAAGGTTCAGTATTTTCTTTTGAGTGGGCAGGCCGGCGAGGCCTTTAAGGTCTTGAAGGACCTCAGGAACCGCTCACACCCCTATCTTTGGCATCGACGACTAGCGAGTCGCTCCGGTGTGACGCAGTCCCACTGGATGGCTATGGAGAACACCCTCCGTCAGTTTTTCAAGACGAATAGGAGCGGAAAGATCTTCACCTTGCTGGGATACACCATCGTGATGGGGCCAGACCCTTCTCGGGTCGAGCGCTTGGCCCAGGAACTCGCTTTTGAGCCAACCTCAGACGATCGGCTGCACGAGTCTCTCTACGCGGACTACTGTTTTTTGGTGACGAGAGTCTCGAAGAACGTCCAGAATCTCTTCCCTGAGTACTTGGCCAAGGAATATCGGGTCACTCCACTCATCAAGCAAGGAGAGACCCTCTTTCTGGGAACGGCCACGGATTTGACGGAAAGCCAGATCAAAGAGTTCGAATTGCGGATGAAGTCGGAGATCGTCGCGGTCCCCATGTCCCATCGCCCCCTCGATGAGCGGAATTCTCGGCTCTACGGGTGCTAATTGGGCCTGTTTTTCGACTTTTTTTTGAACAAAAAACGGCCGCATTCATAGGTTCTATGCGGCTTTCTCGCAATGCTCTCAAATTATTTTGCTTCTAAGGAAAAATACATATTGACCAAATGGGATTCACTCCCTATAATAAGCCGCACGTGGGCCC
>CAZVVF010000556.1:3517-3934 GCA_964630575.1 uncultured Burkholderiales bacterium
AGCCACCGGCTCATAACCGGTTGGTCCCAGGTTCGAATCCTGGTGGGCCCACCACGTAGTAGAAAGTAAATATGGCCCGGTGGTCTAGCGGTTAGGACGTCGCCCTTTCAAGGCGAAGATCGCGAGTTCAATTCTCGTCCGGGTCACCAAAGTGGGCGAATAGCTCAGTTGGCTAGAGCATCTCGTTTACACCGAGGGGGTCGGGGGTTCGAGTCCCTCTTCGCCCACCACTTACCCTACCGGCAACGGTAGGGTTTTTTTCGTTCTAGGGGGGGGAGGGACCCTCGCCCCCTCGGGGGGACTCGGGGGACCTCGCAACGCCGCTGGGGGCTGCAGAATCCCGCTAAACCCTGCGAATAAATCCCGGCAATCCCGCCGCTGGGGCTGCAGAATCCCACGAAACCCGGCAAACCAGCC
>CAZVVF010000557.1:0-3928 GCA_964630575.1 uncultured Burkholderiales bacterium
GTTCCCTTCTTCCCTGATGCGGCTTGGCGAGATGTCATTTTCGCTGTATGGGTGGTGGGCACGCTGAGCTTGCTGGCTCTGGTCGTCGGTGCTCCCGCCCTGGGAGGGCCACCCGACCCCACAAAAATTGATGTTGTGCCGGGTCCCGATTGGTATCTGGTTTGGGTCTTTGCCCTCTACGCTCTCATGCCGCCGGGCATTGAAGATTACGTGATCGTTGGTGGGCCTTTGGTGGGCGTGGGTCTTTTGCTCGCGATACCGTTTTTGGCTCCTCGCGGAGAGCGCCATATGGTCCGACGTCCGTGGGCTATCATCGGTGTCGTTCTCTGCATTGCGATAGTAGGAGCTCTAACCATTATCGGATTTAAGGCACCTTGGTCTCCGAACTTCAAGGCCGTTCCACTGCCGACCACCGTTATGCTGGAGTCTCCAACCCCTGAAGAGAAGATCGGCGTCGACCTGTTCAATACCAAGGGCTGTCTCTACTGTCACGACATCGCCGGCCACGGTGGGCATCGAGGACCGAATCTCACAGAGGTTGGGAGGCGACTCTCCAGGGACGAAGTCATCGTCAGGATCGTCAACGGTGGCGAGTTCATGCCAGCCTACGGAGGAAGCCTCAGCACAGAGGAGATCGAACACATCGCCGACTTTCTGCTGGCCAAGAAGCGGGACAAGATTTGAACTGATGAAGCTCTGCCTCTGAGCCGGTTCGTGGGCTGGGGTGGTTCATTTTTGCTGGGGATTTCGTAGGTCCTAGCAGGGGATTCAAGAAGGCGTGCTCATATGCGAAAACCAACAAGAGCGACCCAATCGGTATGGAGCGGAGAGCAGAAAACACTGTGGCAAGGTGCCACTCAAGTTCCAGTCGTGATGTCTGTAGCCTACGGCTACGACGATCTCGACGACTGGTATGAGGTAGCCCAAGGCAAGCGCGAAGGGCACATCTATAGCCGGAACACCAATCCCACCGTAGAGGTCTTCGAGTCGAAGGTTGCGGCCCTCGAAGGGGCCGAGCGAGCGACCGGTTTCTCCACCGGAATGGCCGCTATCAGCGGCATTCTTCATACCTTTCTTCGTCCCGGCGATCGGGTCGTTTCCATCAAGGATACTTACGGAGGGACCAATCGAGTCTTCCAGGACTTCTTGCCGGAACTCAACATCGAGGTTGACCTCTGCTGCACGACCGACCACGCGGCTCTGGAAGAGAGTGTGATCAAGGGCTGCAAGATTCTCTACCTTGAGACGCCAACGAATCCCACCATGAAGGTGGTCGATATTGAGCGATTGGCTCAAGCCGCCCATCGGGTAGGGGCTTTGGTCGTCGTCGACAACACCTTCGCCACGCCCATCAATCAGTCTCCTCTAGAACTGGGGGCGGACTTGGTGTTGCACAGCGCGACCAAGTTTTTGGGTGGGCACGCCGATGCCCTCGGTGGGGTGGTCTGCGGATCCTCAAAACTGACCGAACAGGTTTTTTCCTATAGGGAGATCCACGGGGCCACCCTGGCGCCGATGTCAGCTTACATGCTGCTGCGGGGGATGAAGACGCTGAGCCTTCGCATCGAGCGACAGAACCACAATGCCCAGGCTGTCGCCGAATTTTTGGAGGGCCACGAGGATATCGACGAGGTCTTCTACCCAGGGCTCAAGAGTCACCCCGGTCATGCGATAGCCGCTCGCATGATGAGAGGTTTTGGGGGCATGCTTTCCTTTTCTCACAAAGGAGGCTTCCCAGCCCTGAAGCGTCTCTTGCCTGGTCTTGAGTACGCTCATCTCGCGGCGAATTTGGGGGCTGTCGAGACCACTGTTGGGGTTCCTCGAACCACCAGCCACGTCGAGAGTTCTCCGCAGCAACGTCAGGCCATGGGTATCCCCGAGGGTTTGGTGCGGTACTCTGCTGGCATTGAAGATGTGGATGATCTGATCGCTGACCTCGAGCAAGCTCTGGCGCGAGTCTGACAGGCAACTCTCTCCCCAAAAAATGACCAGACTCGTTATTCCCTGGTGGATAACGAGCCTTGAAATAGGCTGGCCAGAAGCCGGGCTCTTCGCGCCTGACGCTCTTGGGATAGGACTCCTAGAAGAGCCACACCCCCGCCCGTTCACCCGTTCTTAGTCGGTCAGGTCTCTCAGACTGAAGTCTGACCGCTGAAGCTCCAAGCGAGCCTTGCAGAGGGAGCAGACGCTAACGACTTTGCGACCGTCTTCCACATCGTAGAGAGTGCCCACGGCTTGTTGGCAACTGGGGCATCGACGGGTCGCTGTCGATTCGCTTGAGGCTCCGGGCTTTTTAGGCTCGAACTTGATCCACTTCAGGAGTGCCGAGAGATAAAAAAGACCACCGAATGGTCCTAGCAAGACGATGATCAAGAACCAGGCGGTCCCCTTGCGGGCAAACAGGCAATGGAGCAAAGCTAGAAGGCTTAGCAATAGGCCCAGTGGCAAGGCCGTCCCCAAAAGAAACTCGCTCATAGCTGCCGTTTCCGGGTGGTCGGGGAGGAACCTTTTTGCCCGGGAGCGTCCGTTCACTCAGGCTGGGACAACCAGGGATACTGTAGGCTTTTACAGCCGGGCCTTTTCCTGGGCTTCAAGGCCAGCTTGATAGATCCTCAGCGCTTTGGCCACTTCCAGCATCATGTGGTCCACTTCGAACTCCAGGTGAGCTTCTATCAATTGCTTATTTCTGGGGTCCTTGCTGGCTTCTACTGTTCGCACGGCTTCGCGCCAGACGCGGCGTCCTATGTTCGGTTGACCGTAGGTGTGCAGACAGGCCCCCAGTCCGAGGAGTAGGTAGCCGGCGGCCAGGTAGTCTTGCGGATAGGAGGCTTGGATCAGGCTGGCCGCATCGCTCAGGAGTTCGTCGACTCCCGGCAGCCTCTCTTCGAGGGCCGCGGCGCAGAGGTCGAGTATGATGAGTGAACGGGGCTTAAAATCAGGAAGCGCTCGAGGCAGTTTGAGATAGAGTTTGACGAGGTCGACCTTGTTCTTGCTCGCTCTGCACGGTGCCGCGCTCTTGAACTGCGCCACCATCCAGGCACTAATCTGGTGCGTCGCCTCGGGTCGCTGGCCGGCCACGCAGCAGGAAACGAGGTTGTGGAGGTTCTCTAGGACAAGGTCTTCGGGTTCGCTGAGGAGACCTGAGGCGAACTTCTCGTACAGCTGCCCTCTGACCTGATCGAGTTCGCGGAGAAACTTCTCGTAGGTCGGATCACAGAGTATGTTCTCCCGAGAGAGGTCGAGTTTTAGGCGAGGGTGCCACACGACCCCATTCAATCCGGTGCCTTCTAGTCTCGAATAGGTGACACCATGACGCACGATCTCCAGGCGGCCTCTCTGCAATTCGAGGACCCCCTCCCAGTCGAAGTCTTCGACGAAGAGGTCGGCTTTCAAGCCTGCTCTGGGGGCTCCAACCACGGCACGAAGGGCCGAATCAGAAGGGATCAGAGGTTGATGAATGGACTCTCGGTCGAGAAAGATGGGGATACGAGACTTGTCGCAGCACTCGATGACAAACCGGACCTCTCGGTTTTGCCCGACATACCCGCCTAGGAACTTCAAGAACCCGGTGGCGCGCCGTTTCCAAGTTCGGCCAAAATTGATTTCTATGGTTTGGGAGACTCGGTCCGATCGAGGGTGGGTGGTGGTGGCTTCCCCTCGTTCGTTCAGCTCCCAATGAAAGCCGACCTCACCATCGCAGCTCTGAGTAAGAGCGATTCTCTCGCAATCACATTTGAAAGCGAGTCGTATGGCCAGAGCCAGATCGGTCACTCCTGGACTCCCGTGGTCGTTGCTGCGACCGGCCAAAGCGTGGGTGAGAGCCTCCTCCTTGATGAGGGCTCCGGGGGCGTAGAGCGTGAACTGGAAGTCCTTTCTCGAAATGGAAATCTGGGTGGCTCCAGCAGCCTGCAAGGCGGCTAGGATCAGG